>JANPGT010000265.1:0-7056 GCA_031424135.1 Chitinophagaceae bacterium | reverse complement strand
CAGGATAAGGGCAGCACAATGGTAAAAGTTTTACATGTCTATATTGTCTTTTTCTACACCGTTCAGTACAGCACCCACCAGTTTTTCCTTATGACTTTTCAGGAAACGGATAGCATCCTGGTCAGTTTGACGGATAACAGCACTGGCCGAAAAAACCACTATTACACCCTCGGCGTATTTCAGCAGTTCCTTTGTGTCTGCGTGGTCATTCAGGCAGGCACCTTCCATAAAAACAAAATCATACTGCTGGCTTATTGCAGGAAGTTTTTCCAGCAGGTTGTTTTTTTGCAGCAATTCGTCTGGAGAATACACGGTTTCCCTGCAGCCTATAATGTCAACGGCGGGGATGCCGGTGCTGCTTTTTACAGCAGCCAGTTTCTCGATTATATTGGCTTCACCATTGGGGTTGTACTGATCCAGCAAAGGTTTGGCTTCAAACTTTTCTGTAAGAGAGTTATTTGAAAAATTAGTGTCAATCAGCAGTACCTTCTTTTTTGACAGGCTGAAGCTGTTGGCAAGGCCCTCAATGATGGTAGATTTTCCTTCTTTTGCTTTGGTGCTGGTAAATAATAAGATTTTTTTGCCACTGGCTTCAATTTCATACCGTAATTTTCGCAGGCTTTCCAGGTAGCCAGCTTCTCTCACTGCATCTCCGGCGTTTTCTTTTACCGTAAAATAATCTTCAATTACCTTGTTTTTCAGATCTATTTTATTGGTGGTGGCCAGCAATTTAATATTCACCAGCTTGTTAAAAATAGAAGGTGCTCTTACTGACTGATCCAGGAAGTCCATGATAATAATCCACAGCGAAGAAATCAGTAATGCGGCAAGGCTGGCTACAGCTATGATTACTTTTCTGCCAGAGCGTTCAGGCTTAATAGCTGCCTGTCCAATCAGGGTTTGCTTGAAATTAATTTCTGGTGCTACATTTACGTTTTCTGCGTTTTGTAACTGGCCAGTCATCTGTTCATATTCTTTGTTGAGGCGGTCAATATCTTTCTGAATAGCATCAGCCACTACCTCGGCACCGGCGCCGCTGCTGGCAATGGCATTGTAGTTTCTCAGGCCCGATTGCAGCGATGCAATGGTGATATTCTGGGCCTGTATATCGTTATTGATACTGATTTTCTGCGAGTTGAGGTCGTCAATTCTCTTTCTTCTGTCTGATCTGTCTGCTGCATTGGTATAACTGGGCTGCAGCTGGTTGATTCTTTTTTGGTTGGCGGCAATCTGGCCTTCAACGCCTGCATCGGCACCGCCTTTTTTCTGCAGTTCAACGGCCAGCTCCCGGTTTTTCTGCTGCAATTCCAGCAATTCAATATTATTGGCAGAAAGGTTGTCCTGCGAATTGGCCATGGCCTGCAATTTTTGGGTAACAGAAACCAGGTCGGCCTTCAGGCCATTCAGTTTTGCCATTTCTGCAGACAACTGCGACTGCTGATCTTTCACCATTTCAAGGGCAGCGGTACTGCGGTCGTTGATATTGGGGGAGTTGAAAGATTTTTTATACTCAGACAGCTGCCTTGTTTTGTCGTCAATTTCTTTTTTCTTCCTGGCAGCCAGGGTGTCCAGTTTCCCGGCAGATTCTACTGCTCTGGTGGAAGTGATATTGGTAAAAAAGGAGATAAATTCTTTACCTATTGTGTTTACCACAAAGGCAGACATCTCGGGATTTTCTGAACGGTATATGATGTTCAGGTAATCGGTACCGGTAACCCGGTCTACTGTCAGCTCGTCCAGTATTGCTTCGTTGTCGTATTCGTACAACTTTATCAGTTCATATATCTTATTTTCTTCTGCATCAAAAGCCCGGAGTATTTCCCTGTTGGCTTTTTTTTCCAGCAAAATCTGCTTTGCCTTTTCAAGATTTACCTGGGCGTATTCCTTTTTCTTTTTTTCTCCGTCAGACAGTATGGTGAAGGGCTTGGCCGCGGTAAGATCATGCAACATAAGATCGTAAGAAAGCATACATATTACCACCGGCGATTTAAAGGTTTCAATTACATTTTTAAACCGCTGGTCAATTTCAAAGATGTTTAGCCCCTCGTCTGTAGTCATTTTTACCTGCTGCTTCATGGTGAAGCCGGTAGAATAGGTGGCCGCAGACAGGTACATATTTTTCTTAGTAAGGGTAAAAAGCAGGGCGGCAAAAAATCCCGCAAGGGTACAAACAATAATCACCCATCTTTTGCGTAACAGGGCATTGATAAAAAACATTAAATCCATAGAAGGTTATTTTTGCAGTTCAGGGTTTGGTAAATTGAAAAGATGGTTACGAAAAAACTGCTTTGATGATGGGGCAAATTAATCAAAAAAACAGAATACGCCGAATGATATGCCCTCTGTCCTGCACAATTCAGCTGTTATTCCTCTACCGGTTAAAAGTTGGCAGCGGAGCAGGCTGACGCAGATTTTTTCAATGTGCGCAACAGCAGGGTATTTCAAAAGAACGGATCTGCAGTCAAACCGTACAGTGCCGGTATTAAATGACTGCACAGGGTTATTGTTGTTTTAATCAAAAATTAACTGATTTTTGACGCTCGAAAGATGCCGGGCAATATTGGAGCTGTTTGAAGAATTACCTGATTAGTTCCGGGGTGGTAATACATTCGGGTACTTTCTGCGGATAATGAAAGATATATGGCCTGAGCAGGACAAAAATAATATTATTTTTCAATTACGGAAGCAAAACAAACATTTGTTAGAGAAGCAGGTGTAATTGTTGGCTGGGCGGCAGGTGCAAAGGCGCTGTTCGGTTGCAGCCGTTTAAAAATTATACGGCGACTGCCGAAAAATAGCGGACAAATGGGGTTAAAAATAATTTTCTGGACTTTCTTTTTCATTGTTTTTTACACCTACCTGGGGTATGGTATAATTATCTGGTTGCTGAACCGCGTTAGGCGTGTTTTCAGTAAAGCGGGAACGGAGGCAGTTGCGGCGCATTTTGAACCACCCGTTGCACTGGTAATAGCGGCTTTCAACGAGGAAGAGTATATTGAAGATAAGATAGCCAATACCCTGGCTTTGGACTATCCGGCCGATAAGCTGACGGTGTATTTTGTAACAGACGGATCTACTGATAATACGCCCCTGATAATAGGAAAACATCCTGGCTTCAGGCTTCTGCACCTGCCCGAACGCAACGGAAAAGCGGCGGCTATGAACAGGGCCATGAAATTTGTAAAGGAGCCTTATGTTGTCTTTTGCGACGCCAACACAGCACTGAACCAGGCATGTATCAGGGAAATAGTGAAATTTTATGCAGATCCGGCTGTAGGGGCGGTAGCGGGGGAAAAGAAAATCTACCAGCCTGTAAACAGCAAAGCTGCTTCAGCAGGGGAGGGGCTTTACTGGAAGTATGAATCATTTTTGAAAAAGCAGGATGCCGAATTTTATTCAGTAGTAGGGGCTGCGGGAGAGCTTTTTTCGTTGCAGTCGGCACTCTATCAGCCGGTGGAGGAAGGCGTTTTGATAGAGGATTTTGTGTTGTCCATGCGGATAGCCCAAAGCGGTTACCTGGTAAAATATGCCCCTGCAGCCTATGCGCTGGAGGCCAGCTCTGCGTCTATTAAAGATGAACAAAAGAGAAAGATTCGAATCAGTGCCGGGGGGTTCCAGGCCATGTACATGCTCCGCGGGCTGCTGAACATTTTTAAATATGGCCGGCTGTCTTTTCAATATATAAGTCACCGGGTACTGCGTTGGTCGGTGACCCCGGTTTGCCTGCTGTTAATGCTTCCGCTGAATATGGTGCTCAGTTTCCTGCGGGCAGGGTATATATATGATTTAATACTTGGTATGCAACTATTCTTCTACTTCAGTGGTCTGTTAGGATGGTTTTACGCCAACAGGAACATTAAAATTAAAGCCCTCTATATTCCTTATTATTTTTTGTTTATGAATATTTCTGTTTTCTGGGGCTTTAAGCGGTTTTTGAGGGGCCAGCAGTCGGTTTTATGGGAAAAAGCCACCCGTGAAAAGGCCGTGTAAAAATATTTACCTGTTTGTGGTATTGCAGGTTGATTAAATATGGAGTAGTTTCACACTGGTAATAAATAATTAATGACCGGCTATTTGAATTGTAGATATTTGTTGTTAATTTTACCATGCAAATAAGGATAAGTACGAACTGTGTTTTTCGCTTATTGCAGTTTAAAAATCTTTATATATCCTTCGAAGGTCCACTGAACCTGGTTTTATTCCTGAGGTTAATCCAACCATCTTTTTCCTGTACACCGTTCTAATTTAATCCTTTCCATTACCCTATCTATCACCGTACCCATCATCCAATTGCAGCCTACTGAAAAATTGAGTTTCTTAAAACTTAATTATTCAAAAGAATGAAAAAAAAGATTTTAGCAATTGACGAAAGTAAAGCTATCAGGTTCCTGTTGCAGACGGTGCTGGGTCAAAAGCACCAGGTGGTAACCGCTTCTGATGGATGTTCAGCCTTATACTGGCTTTCAAAGAGAAACTTGCCGGACGTTATAATAGTAGATCCCCAATTGCCTGATATGCAAACCTGGGAATTGCTGGAGCACTTAAAGTCCAGCGGTCTTTACGGACACATTCCCATCATCGTGCTTTCTTCGCTCGACAGTAAAGAGACAGCGCAAAAGTGTAAAGAGCTGGGTATATCAAAATCATTTCAGCAACCATTTAACCCGGTTGAACTTGAAAACGCCATAGATGAATTGCTTTCATATGAAACAAATAATGCGACTACTGTTTTAAAAGCAGTATAACCACTGACACGACCCTGAAAACTAGAAAATCCCCAATTTAAAATCTTACCTGAATGGAACTTGTTTATTCACCCAAAGCCGGAGCAGCAGAGAGAAAGTACAGGCATTATACTGTTAATTCGTTTGCTGAGAAAGAACTGATAGCTGGTAAGAAAAAGGAATTCTTTTACATTGGTAAAGATTCTTTTATTATTGATGCCCTGGTCCATTCTTTTGAAAGCGGGTATGCAGCCGAATCTGTTGAGAAAGCTATTTCCATTCTTACAAAAGTGGTTGAAAAACGCACGGTTTACCCCGATGTTATACTCGTGGACGCATCAGTGGGTGTTGTTTCGCTCAATATTTTTCATAATTTTTTAGCGGCTAATAAATCTCTGGTAAATGTGCCTTTCTTAGTAGAGGCTTCCAATATCAGGGCAAGGGAACTGAACGACTTCCGCAAGCTGCTGTTTGTTGATGAAATTATATCTATGCATCAGCAATCAGAAAAACTGCTTTCAAAAATCAACTTTATCAGGAGAATCAAGAACACGGACAATGCAGATTTGCTTCAGCATAGTATAGAGCAGGCACCGGATATGGCATCTGTCAGCAATGACCTGGTTAAACGGGGTTTTGACATTATTGTGGCGGCGGTGCTGATACTGTTGCTGAGCCCGGTTTTCCTGCTTATTGCGCTGGCAATCAGCCTGGAGTCAAGGGGCGCTATATTTTACGTGTCTAAAAGGGCAGGCCGTGGCTACCGGGTATTCAACTTTTATAAGTTCCGTACCATGGAAGCCAATGCAGATAAACAAGTAGAGGCGCTGTCTCACCTGAACCAATATAATTCTTCCGTAGAAAACGGTCCGGTATTCTTTAAGGTAAATAATGACCCCCGCGTTACCAAACTGGGTATATTTCTGAGAAACACCAGCCTGGATGAACTGCCGCAGCTTTTTAACGTGCTGCTGGGCGATATGTCGCTGGTAGGCAATAGGCCCTTACCCCTTTACGAGGCGGCAACACTGACCACTGATGACTGGGCTGAACGGTTTATGGCGCCTGCAGGCATCACCGGTCTCTGGCAGATTAAAAAACGCGGCAATAACGGAATGTCTGTAGAAGAAAGAATAGGTCTTGATATTGCCTATGCAAACAGGAACAACTTTATGTACGACCTGTGGATTATGGCACATACACCAACGGCACTCATTCAGAAATCAAGTGTATAGTAGCTTTCTCTGTCACAAAGCTGCCAAAACGAAGTCTTAGCCCATGTTGCCCGGCGCAGAACCGTTCATTTCAATAATTACGTTGAACTACAATCAGCCGGCGGTTACCTGCGAGTTTCTTGCGTCTTCGCGTAAACTTACTTACTCTAATTATGAGATCCTGGTCTGCGATATGGCATCGGAGACAGACCCCACGGCTATTATTCTTGCCGGTAACTATCCCAGGACAAGGGTTTTACGCAGTAATAGTAACCTTGGCTTTGCGGGTGGTAACAACTGGGGTATGCGCCAGGCGAAAGGCGATTTTATATTCATTGTTAACAATGATACCGAACTGACGCCCGATTTACTGCAGCTGCTGCTGGAACCTTTTTACAGTCAGCCATCTATTGGCGCCACCAGCCCCAAAATTAAATTCTTCTTCCAGCCTGGAGTGATTCAGTATGCAGGATTTAACCCCATGAATCCTTTCACCGGCAGAACTTCTACCATCGGCGAACTGCAGCACGACAATGGACAATACGACCAGCCGGGCGAAACCTTTGGGGCACATGGCTGTGCTATGATGGTAAAACGGGAAGTAATAGAAAAAGTGGGCATGTTTCCGGAGATATTTTTCCTGTATTATGAAGAATGGGACTGGTCTGCCCGCATGCGCAAAGCCGGTTATAAAATTTGGTATGCTGCCAACGCCAGCATCTATCACAAAGAGTCCATGTCTGTAGGAAAGAATAACCCTCTGAAAGTATTTTATCACACCAGGAACAGGATTCTTTATATGCGGCGAAATACCCAATGGTACCAGCAACTGGTCTTTTTCCCTTTTTTTATTTTCTTTGTTATGCCAGTGCATCTGGTTGATTATTTAAGAAAAGGGGAATTTGCGCAAATGAAGAATTTTTTAAAAGGATTTGCGTGGAATTGCTGCTCGTCCAGCACCTCAAGAGTGTAATGGATTATTTACACCCGGTGTACATTTGTACTGGTGATTCATTTGTATGTTATGATGATTGTTAAGCTGCTGTTTTTTTTATTGTTTATTTACCTGGCAATAAGTATCCTTTACCTGCTGGTAATTGCTATAGCGGGCAGGCTGG
>JANPGT010000264.1:0-4728 GCA_031424135.1 Chitinophagaceae bacterium | reverse complement strand
CAAACTAACCGAATAGCGGAAGGGTCTCAATTTGAATACCGCTTAAATAAACCGGTTAAACTATGTAGCCCAGCGGCCGGGGGTAATACAGTTTCTATTTACAAAAAACGGGGCCGTTTCATTGCCGGTATCAATCTACTGCAGGGGCTGGACAGCAATTTTCACCGTGAAACCCTGTACCGCCCTGTCTCCTTGGTTCAATGGTGCTTTACTAAAAGAAAGTTGTAATTTTCTGCTTTAATTGCAATCCCTGCCCGCCCGTTAAATAACCAGCTACATGAAGTTTGTTTCCCTGCTTTTGACAAAAAAGATCTTTTTTTTGCTATGGCTTATTGCCTGCCTGGGCATCTTGCCATCAGCAGCACAACAAAACCTGCCGCTTATTGATGTTGCTAAAATACTGCTGCACGATTCTATTGATTTTCGCAGCGTCTGCTTCCAGGACAGCCTGCACCGGGTAACCCCGGACCAGCTTACAAAGCTGTCATTCAGCCGTCCGCCAAAGAATGTATTCCGCCACCTCAGAACATCACAGGCCGCCAACGACTGGTGGATTTGTTTCTCCCTGCAAAACTCAGCAGACAGTACCATCAAAGTATATTTCTTCCCAGGGGTGTATGCCAGCACCATCGAATTGTACGTGTACGACAGCTCGTTTGCCAGAGCAGTTCCCCTGCCGGTACTGCTGCCAGATTTTGCAGACTCTATCGGTTTCCGTGGCATATCGCTGCCGCCCAGGCACCAGGCCCGCTACTATGCCCACCTGAAATTTGTACACACCAGCGTAAATGCGATGGACCTGCGGCTGATAAGGGATCACTACGTAGCCAATTTTTCCCGTAACATAAAAATTCCGCTCAACAATGGCAATATGTATACCTATATCATTACAGGCATCCTGCTAATGATGATTTTCTATTCCATGGCAGTTTTTATCCTTAACGGCAGTGTTGAATTTATGTACTATGCCTGTTTTGCATTGTTCACGGGCATGCTGTTCTTTCTTAAGTCATTTTATACCAAAACCACGGTTCCTTTCAATTACTTTTTTGAAAGCTACCTGGATTTTGTGATCCAGAGCCTGGGTGTTTTTTTCTATTATATTTTTTTACGGAAATTCCTGGGCACCAAAAACAGCTTCCCGTTTTTAGATAAATTGTTTGCCGGCGGCCAGCTGCTTATTATCATCAGCCTTTCGCTGTTTTCCTACTGCAATTTTGTTTCCGGCAATTATGCCATGCAGGAAACCGTGGAAGCTTATACCAAATACCTCTGGATGCTGACTACAGTGCTGTTCATCATCTATGCACTGGTGCGGAGAATAAAAATGCTCAATTTCCTGGCTGCAGGTCATTTTTTCCTGCTGCTGTTTTCTATTTTATCAGTAGCGCTGATCTACAACCCCAACCTGCTGAACATACAACCGCCATCTGTGCTGCGCGACAGTATTTTTTATTACGAGCTGGGCATGACCGTGGAATTGATTTTTTTCCTGATGGCCCTGGCCTTTAAAAACCGGCACGACCTGATTGAGCGTACCAGGGAAAGAGAAAGACTGCTCCTGGAAAATGAAAGAAAAGAATTTGAAAAACAGCTGGCCGTGGTAGAAGCCAAGCAGGAAGAGCGCAACCGTATTTCTACAGATATGCACGATGAACTGGGTTCCGGTGTTACCGCCATCAGGCTGATGAGCGAGATTGTGAAAACCAAAATGAAAGACAATACCCTTCCGGAAATTGAAAAGATATCCAATAACGCGAATGACCTGCTGAGTAAAATGAATACCATTATCTGGACCATGAGCAGCAGCAATGACCGGCTGGATAATATGATTGCCTACACACGATCCTATGCGCTGGAGTTTCTTGAAAGCACACAGATAGACTGTCATTTTGAAAGCGCCGGCGAGATACCTGCTACTGAAATGAGTGGCGAAAAAAGAAGAAACGTCTTTCTCTGTGTAAAAGAATCGTTGAACAATGTGGCGAAACATTCCAAAGCAAACGATGTATGGATAAAGGTGAATGTACTGCCCGGCATACTGGAAATAAAAATTCATGATAACGGCGTAGGCATCAACCTGCAGAAACTGCGTGAGTTTGGGAATGGCCTCAATAATATGAAGAAAAGAATGGAAAGTATCGAAGGCAGTTTTTCCATTGTGAACAATGGCGGCACCACTACGGTGCTTAGAGCGCCTTTGTAAAGGTGGAAGTCGAAAGGTATAGGGCATAAGGTTGAAGGAGAGAAATATACAATTTGATGTGGCATCACCATCCTGTAAATCATTCAATCATATAAATCATAGTTCAGACCATTGCAAAAACCAGTAATTATCATGCAGTACGGTGGTAAAGGCTGGTAATAAAACAGGCTGCCTGAATAAGGGGCAGTCCACCACCACGGTATGAAACTCGCCGTTTTCGCCGCAAACGTCCACTCCTTTTTGTTCCAGTCTTAGTATTAATTCCGGCGTGAGGTAAGCCCCAAGGAAAGATTCGCCCAACAGGGTGTTGCAGGAGACTATCATACATACAATGCCCGCTGCCAGCATTTGCAGCACCAACATTTTTCTATCATGCTGCCATAGCGGCAACAGCGCCAGCAGACCGGCTTTTGCACATACCATTTCTTCCCAGTCGCGGTGGGCCTGTAAATCAATATCGCCAAAAACCATGGCGCTTGCACCAAATTTATTACTGGCCTCTTTCAGCACCGCAACAAAGTGCTGTTCATAGTCTTTCCAGGTAGTTGGCGTTGCTGTTAACGGCAGCCCCATCGCGGCCGCCTGCTGCTGCAAAATGGAAGCGGGTAATCCGTGAGAGCGGGATATCTGCCCGTTTTCATTCATCATATTTACCAGCAGCACGGGGGTATATCCCTGCTGCACTGCCTGCATCAACGCAAAGCAGCTGTCTTTACCCCCGCTCCAGGAACAACCTGCCTGCTTATTCATTAACAGGTCCTTTTTTGATGAAGGCGATTACCATCAATATCCATCCGGCTATAAAAAACAATCCCCCAAAAGGTGTTATCAGCCCAATTTTGGAAACGCCCACCGCTTCGGAAGCTTTCAATGCGGTAAGTACATACAGTGAACCGGAGAATAGTATAATGCCCAGCTGAAAGCAGTTACCGGCCCATTGCAATAAGGCGCCGGGATATTTCTCGTATAAGACGCCTGCAGCCAGTAAAGCAAATGCGTGGTAAAACTGGTAACGCACCCCTGTTTCAAAAATCGCCACTGCATCTGCCGGCAGTACCTGTTTTAAACCATGTGCTGCAAATGCACCCAATGCCACCGACAATGCGCCAATCAATGAAGCAGTAATTAAAAACCATCTATGCATCCTGTATTGATTTTAATAATGATTCTATGGTAATGCTTTCTTCGTGCAGCATTACATGTGCCTGTTCGTAATACATTTTCCTGTCCTGCAGCTTTTTTACAATAAATGATTTCAGTTCGGCGTCAGAAATATTTTTTATCAGCGGCCTGCTGTGTTTTTGCTTCAGCAGCCTTTCAACAAGTATATCTATGGCAGTATTCAGCCACACCACTTTCCCCTGCTGTTTCATGAAATCAATATTATTGAAAAAGCAGGGGGTACCACCACCGGTAGATATTATTACATCGTTGTGGTCTTCAGCCAGGGCTTCCAGCACTTCCTGTTCCTTTATCCTGAAGTATTCTTCGCCATTGTCGTGAAAGATCTGCTGCACCGATTTTTTTTCGGAAGCCACAATCACTTCGTCCAAATCAAAATAAGGCAGGTTAATTTGCCGGGATAATATTTTACCCCAGTGCGTTTTACCTGAACCCATGAAGCCGATTAGAAAGATTCGCATACCCCCTAACCCCCTGAAGGGGGAATTTTAATTTTATTAAATATGATTTCGTTTAACTGTTGAACAGTTATACCCCTAACCCCTAAAGGGGAATTGATAAATTTATTAATATGATTCCGTTCACCTGTTGATATGTTATTTTAATATGGAAACTATTAACTCACAAAAAAGCATTCATCGTCTTTATAATAAATCAAGTCAGTTATCAGGCACCCACTCCGACCTAAGTTCCCCCTTCAGGGGGACAGGGGGTGAGGGACAGGGGGTTTTACTTAAACGCATTTATCCCTGTTATATCCATGCCGGTAATCAGCAGGTGAATATCGTGGGTGCCTTCGTAGGTAATCACACTTTCAATATTCATCATATGCCGCATAATACTGTATTCGCCGGTGATGCCCATGCCACCCAGCACCTGCCGCGCATCGCGTGCTATCTGCTGTGCTATTTCACAACCATTGCGTTTGGCCATGCTCACCTGCCCGGGCGTTACCCTGCCTTCATTCATCAGCACCCCCAGACGCCAGTTCAGTAGCTGTGCTTTGGTAATATCGGTGATCATTTCGGCCAGTTTTTTCTGCTGCAGCTGAAAGCCGGCTATGGGTTTATCAAACTGTATTCTTTCTTTGGCATAGCGCAGGGCGGTATCATAACAATCCATAGCAGCGCCCACCGTACCCCAGGCAATACCGAAGCGGGCCTTGGTGAGGCAACTCAGCGGCCCCTTCAACCCCTGTACATTGGGCAATATATTTTCTTTGGGCACTTTTACATTGTCGAACACCAGTTCACCGGTGGCACTGGCCCTCAAACTCCATTTACCATGGGTGGTGGGCGTAGTAAAACCTTCCATGCCACGTTCTACAATTATGCCACGCA
>JANPGT010000263.1:0-1658 GCA_031424135.1 Chitinophagaceae bacterium | reverse complement strand
GTCCGATATAGGCAACAATTCCGCACATAAAGCAAATTTTTAATGAAATTTAAATATGAGCAAAATTAAGCCTGCTTTTTAAACCGGGACATTTAATTTGTTAATGGCTGATTTTGAGATTACGGCATTTCAGGATTGCGTTTGGTGTTATTGGGACAGGAAATCTCAAAATCCCAAAATCTCAAAATCAGCAATTGCCTTTTTAACAGGACGGTTCAGGACGATTTACAGGATTGCTTGACTACTTTTAAATACTGGTGGTAACATTTTACTCCCGGCTTGCTATATGAAAAAACAATGCTTTTTACTCCTTGCCTGTATGGCAGGTCTTCTTCAGCTGCATGCGCAACCCCTGCTGGAGACTGGTGCCGGGCAAATGCCTTCTTCCTGGATAGACAAAGACACCCATCACCGGGTAATGCGCCTGACCAACAATGGCCGCAGTAATATGAGCTTCTATTTTCATAACAACCCATTTGCTGGTAACAGTATGCTGTTTTACAGCAGTGAGGCTACACAGGCAGAAAATGAAAAAGCTGCCAAGCAGGAAACCTATAACAGCAATACCAAAGACAAACAGCTGTATATGCTTGATTTAAAAACGATGCAGTCAGCGGTCGTTACAAAACAAGCTTCACCCATGAACGGTGAGATTGTTGGCAAAAAAAGCAGGAATGTTTATTACCAGGTAAAAGATAGTGTTTTCCGCACCAATATAGACAGCAAAAAGACAGACCTGGTGTACATATTTCCGGCGGACTTTAAAGCAAGCATCACTACCCTCAATGCAGATGAGACTTTGCTGGCAGGCGCCTGGTCAGAGGACAAAGAAAAGGAGTTGTTGGCCAATCATCCCAATAAAGCAGATTACTTCAATATCATTTACGAAGCAAAACTACCGCGTACCCTGTTCACCATTGACATCAGGAAGAAGCAGCTGAATAAGATATTTACCGATAGCGCCTGGCTCAATCATGTTCAGTTTTCTACCACGGATCCTTTGCTGCTGATGTTTTGCCATGAAGGTCCCTGGCATAAAGTGGACAGGATATGGACGATTGATGTGCAATCAAAAAAAGTAAACCTGGTACACAAACGGACCATGGATATGGAAATTGCCGGGCATGAATGGTTTTCGCCCGATGGTAAAACCATCTGGTTTGATCTGCAGTTGCCCAAGGGCGAAACCTTTTTTGTGGCAGGTGCCAACCTGGCCACCGGTACTGAAAAACGCTATGCTGTTACAAGAGATGAATGGAGTATTCACTTTAATACTTCACCCGACCAAAAACTGTTTTGTGGCGATGGCGGCAATGAAGGGCAGGTGGCAAGGGCCAAAGATGGCAGGTGGATTTACCTGTTTACGCCGGACGGCGATAAATTCAGATCAGAGAAACTGGTAAACATGCAACACCATAATTACCGGCTGGAGCCCAATGTTCATTTTTCGCCCGACGGTAAGTGGGTGATCTTCAGGGCAAATTTTGAAGGCGTGGAGAATGTGTATGCGGTGGAGCTGAGGCGTGAGGCGTGAGGATTTTTTTTGGCAATGTAAGTTATGAAAAATGGGCAGAATTTTGTTGGTGTCTCTAAGCCCCGGAGGGGCGTCATATGATTAGCCGGAGATGTAACCCCGGGTAGGGATGCAAATGATTACA
>JANPGT010000262.1:0-2427 GCA_031424135.1 Chitinophagaceae bacterium | reverse complement strand
AGTAATCATTTTATTGCACGTTGTTTTCTATGACTACAAGCCGAACCTGGAAGAAGATGGTGTTGCTGCAAGTAAGACTGGCCTCCAAAAACAACCCTTTAAGGCTTTCCTCCGTATTACATAGCGGGGTTGACGCCCATCAGGGAAAAACATGAGCGGGGCATTTTGAAAACCCCGGTTTTGCACCTATTTTGGCGAAAAATAAAGGTTGCCGGTTACATTTGCTGCCTGGGTATTTACATAATATATAAATCAGTGTATGGCGTTTTTAAGAAATATACAGGGCTGGGTGGTGGTGCTGGGCTGTGTGCTGGCATCCTGCAGTAAGGATGATACTGCGCCCCCGGTGGTGGTACCTCCGGGTTTTACCTTCAGTTATGGAGATTCTGTGTTCTACCAGCAAACACAGGCTATTGATTATATTGTAACACCTGTGAAATCAACCCTCCCCGGGGTGTATTCAGGGTTTCCGGAAGGAGTAGAAGTAGATGCCACTACCGGCGCCATTAATGTTTCCAAAAGCGAAATGGGACTGCGTTACAAAATCAGTTTTTTGCCCACCGGTAGTAAAGACACACTGAGCACCATTGTATTGCTGGCAGGCATCAATTATTATGATGGCTTTTATAAACTCAATACCAAAGATTCAATCCTGCAGCCTGTGTATAATGGCAGCCTGGCCAATGCTGTGCCGGGTGTAAATAACGGAACAGTGTTCGACGAAGGCAATGGCTGCAATGGAGCAGGTTGTAATGTAAACCTGGCTTCCGGCAGCATCAACCTGGCACAAACAGTACGCAACGGTGTATTTGGCAGTACGCCCACCAATAATGACCGACATGAATTCCTGATGAATTACCGCATCAATGATAAGAGCGGAAAGGCATTGAGTTCATTAAAAGTGAAATTGTACTTTTTTAAAACCATGGCAGATGTAACGCCAGAGGCTTATGATATTATTGCATCCCGCGCCGGCACCGTATTCCGTACAGCTGCGGATGCAGGTTCAGCGGCGGCTGTCTTCCCCTCTTCAAACACCCGGGTGTTCAATGCCAATAAAGCCGCCAAGCCCCGCCCACCCTGTATTTTTATCATAGCCCAGTAACAGGGGGTGAAATTTTTTCGCGAATGTTGTTGTAATTTGACCGTCTTTACCCGTTCAAAAACATTCCGATGCACCGCTGGGGCTTTATACCCGTTTTTCTATTGTGCCTGATCTTACTACACAGCCAGGAAACTGGCGGACCCGCTGGTTATAAAGCTTTTTACCAGACAGCGGAACAATATTATCGGCTGGCAGATGCTACGGAGCTTACCGACAGCCTCGCCTTACAGGCCTACCGGCGCAGTATCCACTTGCTCAGGAAAGCGCAAATTGTTAATGATATACTGATTGACAGTTATACCAAATGCGGTATCCTGCTCATGAGTGCCGGCAATAATGAACAGGCATTACAGGAGTTTCAGTCTGCCATTGCAAACTTTCCTGCGCAGCAGCATTTGCCGGATTCACTGCTGTTTAGACCGTATTTGTATGCCGGTAGTATCCATTACCTGCTGAATAATCTTGATACCGCCATTACCTATTATAAGAAAGCAGAAGCTGTCATCCAGCAGTACCCGTCTGTAAGCGAGTCAGAGCGATTGTACAACAAGCTGGGTGCTTTGTATTATGAAACAGGCGATTACCGCAGAAGTATTCCCTACTACGAGAAAGCCCTTTCGAAAGTGATGGAAAAAAAGCCGGCAGACACCAATTTTATTGTTAACTATAAAAACAATATAGCTTCATCATTGCTGAAACTGGGCCTGTATGCGCCAGCGCTGGACAGCTACAAAGACCTGCTTAAATACCACAGAAACGAAGAAGGCCTGTACAGCAATATCGGCATTGCCTGCCTGCAACAGGGCAACCCGCAAATGGCTTTGCAGTATTTCAGGCAGGTGAGGCAGGAGAGTGCTGTAAAGTACAATAATGTTACAAGGATATTTTTGGCTTTGCAGCAATATGATTCTGCCGCCTGGTATAATCAGCGGGCCCTGGCTATCCTGCAGCAATCTCCCCAAAACAGCCGGGCTGTAGATTGGGGGCTGGCACTTAAAAACAAAGGGGATATCAATTGCCTGGCAGGCACAGTGCGCAATGGTTTGCAGGATTACCAGCGCGCTATTGTGCGGCTGGTTCCTGGCTTTACTGACAGCAGCGCCAGCAGCAATCCGCAGGTTTTCAGTGGTCTTCAAAATTTTTCTTATGTATTTGATCTGCTGACTGCCAAAGGAAAAGCGTTCACGCAGCTAAGCGCACAGGCAACTGGTATGCAGCAGCATGCATTGGCGGCCTACAATGCGGCGCTGTCACTTTCGCGGTATGTAGAACGCACCTATTCTTCTGATGATGCAAGATTGTTTCTTAAAAATAAAGTAAAT
>JANPGT010000261.1:0-10990 GCA_031424135.1 Chitinophagaceae bacterium | reverse complement strand
TTAATTAAAAATAATCTGAGAAAAAACAGCGTACTGAAGACTGACTAATAGCAGGAAATGCGTAGCAGAAAAAATCGTTCAATTACTAAATGCTGACTAACTCAAATGTTACTATGCAAATATACATCTTTAATTGAGTATCGCATGATTTATTTATCAAACATTTTGTTAACAGCGGTGTTTATTTCTTCTGATTTCTTCTCTTTTGTAAGCACAATGTAGGCAATAACAGCACTGGCAAGCATTAGTATACCGCCTAAGAGGAAGGAAACACCCGGAAAATGAACGGGCGCTCCGCTTTTTGTAAAATAATAGAATAAACCCGTCATTATAAAGGGGCCCAGGATGGATGTCAGGCTCATTAAACCTGTCAGACCTCCCTGAAGCTCACCCTGCTCGTTGGATGGCACGTGACCAGCTATAATGGCCTGTAAGGCAGGTCCTGCAATTCCACCAAAACAATACGGCAGCAAAAAAGCAAACATCATCCAGCTTTGGGTGGCAAATGCAAACAGGAACATGCCCAGGGCGTACAAACAAAGACCAACATACACGCTTTTTTCGTTGCCCAGCTTTGGATTGATAAATCTAATCAGTCCGCCCTGCACAATAGCTACCAGCAAACCTACTACTGCTAAAGAAATGCCCACCATTTTTTCTGTCCACTGAAACCGGTATACCGTAAAAAAACTCCAGTTGCTCTGCACCGCATGCGCGCCCAGGTATACAAGCACCAGTGACAATACCAATCCGCCAATAGCAGGATATTTCTGCAGGTGCAGCAGGGAGCCCACCGGGTTGGCACGCTTCCAGGAAAAATCCCTGCGGTTTTCTTTACTCAATGATTCGGGCAACACAAAATAACCATACAGCCAGTTTAACAAAGTAAGTACGGCCGCTGCATAAAATGGCGCCCTGATGCCAAAACCGGTCAGCAACCCGCCAAAAGCGGGTCCAATAATAAAACCAAGGCCAAAAGCCGCGCCCAGCATACCAAAATTTTTGGCGCGGGTTTCTGCGGTACTGATATCTGCAATATAGGCAGTAGCGGTAGTAAAGCTGGCGCCGGTGATACCGGAAATAATTCGTGCCACAAAAAACCAGGCGAAATTGGGGGCAAATGCTACCAGCAGGTAATCAATGCCAAAACCAAACAATGAAAATAACAAAACCGGCCGCCTTCCGTATTTGTCGCTCAGGTTACCCAGTACCGGCGCAAATATAAACTGCATCAATGCGTATACCATCAGCAGCAAACCGCCCTCTTTGCTGGCCTCGTTTACCGGTATATGTTTCATTTGCGCAATCAGCCTTGGCATTACGGGTATAATAAGTCCCCAGCCAATAACGTCTACCAGTACGGTAATAAAAATAAAACCCATGGCGGGGGTGCGTGTCTGCTTCATGTTTGGAGAGTTGCTGCAAAGTAAGGCATAAAGTGCATTAGTCCGTAGTCAATAGTCGGTAGTCCGTAGTCCGTCTGTAGTTGATAGTCACCGGTCGTTACTGAGGGACAAACGGCGTTGTTGTTCAACCAATTCCAGGTTATCGACCAGCAACTATCGACTACAGACTCCAGACTATTGACTATTAATCCAGCCGGAAGGAAATTTTGCAGATAAGACCAAAAGTGCTAACCTGTCCATCTTTTACATGTGCTTTAATGTCTTTCACATACACCGAATCAATGTTACGGATGGTTTTGGAAGCTTCGGCCACTGCATTGCGGATGGCATCATCAATACTTTTTTCTGAGGTAGCAATCACTTCAATCACTTTTACAATAGGCATAAAAAAACGTTTTAATATGAAGAAATAAGTAATCCTATGGAGTGTATTCAAAAGGAAATGCGGGTATCATAAATGTACAAAAGTTAAATGCCATTGCCAGGCATTTCTAAGTGAAAAAGTTAAGCAAAGACCGTCTTGCACCTGCTTTACAATAAATGCCTAATTTTACGCCTCCTTAATAATTTTAATATGAACAACACTTACCAGTTTGGAATGATTGGTTTAGGGGTTATGGGACGTAATTTTTTACTGAACATGGCCGACCATGGTTATAAAGTAGTGGGCTTTGACAAAGACAACCAGAAAACAAGCGCCCTGGAAGCCGCTGCCACCGAGGGCACCACTGTTAAGGGCGTAGGCTCCTTGAAAGAAATGATAGACCTGCTGGAAACGCCCCGTAAAATCATGATGCTGGTACCCGCCGGAAAACCGGTAGATGATGTTATTGAAAGTTTATTGCCGCTGGTACAGCCGGGCGATATTATTATAGACGGCGGCAACTCGCATTTTACAGATACCCTGCGCAGGGTGGCTTACTTACAGGGAAAAGACCTCCATTTTACCGGCATGGGTGTTTCTGGCGGAGAAGAAGGCGCCCGTAAAGGCCCCAGTATTATGCCTGGCGGCGATGCAGCAGCCTACCCCCATCTTAAACCGATGCTGGAAGCCGTATCAGCAAAAGTAAACGGCGAGCCCTGTGTAGCCTATATGGGCAAGGGCGCTGCCGGCCATTATGTAAAAATGGTGCATAACGGTATTGAATACGCTATTATGCAGCTGATCAGCGAGAGCTACGACATATTACACCGCGGGCTGGGACTAACCAATGACGAACTGCATGAAACCTTTGCACAATGGAACGAAGGCGAACTGCAGTCTTTCCTGGTGGAAATTACTGCTGATATTTTTAAACAGGCAGATGATAAAACCGGTAACCGCCTAATAGACATGATACTGGATAAGGCCGGATCAAAAGGCACGGGCAAATGGACCTCGCAGGATGCCATGAATTTACCGGTACCCATCCCTGTTATAGACATGGCAGTGTCTATGCGCAATATCTCTTCATTCAAAGACGAGCGGCTGGCCGCTGCGGCATTGTACAACCCTGTAATTAAACCCATTACCGGTAAAAAAGAAGTGGTGATTAAACAGGTGCATGATGCATTGTACTTTTCCACCCTCATCTGTTACGCACAGGGACTGGCCATGCTGCACAGTGCTTCTACTGAACTGGACATGCAGATACCGCTGCAGGATGTGGTTAAAATCTGGCGCGGCGGCTGTATCATCCGCTCCGGTTTACTGGAAACATTTTACAAAGCCTACAAAAAGAATAAACAGTTACCGAACATTCTGGCCGATAAAGCTGTTGCTAAACTGGTAAAGAAAAAAGAAAAAAACCTGCGCGCCGTGTTAAAAGCATCCCTGCAAAGCAAAATACCCGCAGGGGCTTTGATGAATGCACTGGCCTATTTTGACGCCTATACCAGCGCCGTTATGCCGGTAAACCTGATACAGGCACAACGCGATTATTTTGGCGCCCATACTTACCAGCGTACAGATATGGAAGGAAGCTTTCATACGGAATGGAATCACTAGGGGCTAGTAGTGAATGGCGGGTGGTAAGTGGGCGTTTGCTAAGGACTACGCCCACTTACCACTGGCCATTAACGTCTTGCCATTCATTAATTAATTAATCAGATCATGCAAAATCATAAAAGACCACCCGCTTCGCTCCTGTTTATATTTGGTGGTAGTGGAGATTTAAATTATCGCAAACTATCACCGGCCCTGTTTAATTTATTTATAGACGACTGGATGCCGGAAAAATTTGATATCGTAGGCATCGGCCGTACCGAATATGCCGGCAATACTTATCATGAACACCTGCTGGATGGTATCAGCCAGTTCAGCCGCCGGAAAGGTGAACAAAATGGAAAATGGGCAGACTTTTCCAAACATGTTGACTACCTGCAAATGGATGCGGAGGTAGAAGAAGAATACCAGAAAATTGCCGAAGTAGTAAAGGCCAAAGAAAAAGAATACGGCGAACATCCCAATGTAATTTTCTATATGGCCGTAGCGCCCTGGCTGGTACCCGATATATTAAAAAAACTGGGACCGTTGAATATCTGTTCAGATACCAGGTGCACCCGTGTGGTGGTAGAGAAACCATTTGGCCACGATCTTAAAAGTGCCCATGAACTGAATCAGCTGCTGGCAAGCATGTTTGACGAGCAACAGATCTATCGTATTGATCACTACCTGGGCAAGGAAACCGTACAAAATATCCTGGCCCTGCGTTTTGCCAATGCCCTTTTTGAACCCATCTGGAACAGGAACTATATTGAGCATGTGCAGATCACCGCTTCAGAAACGGTGGGTATGGAAGGCCGGGGTGCTTACTACGAAACTTCAGGCGCATTAAGGGATATGGTGCAGAACCATATTCTTCAGCTGATGTGTATGATTGCTATGGAAGCGCCGGTGTCGTTTGACGCCAATGAAATCAGGAATAAGAAAGTAGATGTATTGCATGCCATCCGGAAGATTACCAACGAGCAGGTGCATCACTACGCCGTACGCGGACAATATTCAGAAGGATGGATGAAAGGTGAAAAAGTGAATGAATACCGAAAAGAGAAAAACGTAGCGCCGGCATCGCCCAATGATAGTTTTGCAGCAGTGAAATTTTATATTGATAACTGGCGCTGGCAGGATGTACCTTTTTATGTCCGCACCGGTAAACGCATGCACGAAAAAGCTACTTCCATCACCATACAGTTCAGGCCGGCACCCAATTTTGCTTTCCCGCCGGAAGCGGCGGAAACATGGCGCTCCAACAGGCTTACCATCAGCATACAACCGGAGATGGACATACGCCTGCGCTTCCAGGCAAAACAACCCGGCCAATCGCTTTCACTAAGCCCTGTTGATATGACGTTCAGCTATAAAGACTCTTATGACGAACAGGAACCGGAGGCCTATGAAACATTGTTGCTGGATGTAATGGAAGGCAATGCCACTTTGTTTATGCGTGCAGACCAGGTAGAAGCCGCCTGGAAAATCATTATGCCCATACTGGAAACCTGGGAAAACAGGCCACCGGTAGATTTTCCCAACTACGCACCTGACAGCTGGGGACCAGAAGATGCAGAAGCACTGATTGCCAGGGACGGTCATAACTGGATTACCATGAGCTCCAAATAATTCATTTTAAAACCCCGGCTGTCACCGGGGTTTTTCACAAAAAATAAGTACACACAAATGGAACTGCACATCTCAAAAGATAACAATGCGCTGAGTATAGAAGTAGCCAACTGGATGGTTGATTATATTGCGGCTACCCTGCAGCAACAAAACAGGTTTACACTGGTATTGTCTGGCGGAAGCACGCCCCAAAAACTGAACACCCTGCTGGCGGCAGCTCCTTACAAAGACAAAATTGACTGGAACAGGCTGCATATCTTCTGGGGTGATGAAAGATTTGTTCCGTTTGAAGACGATCGCAACAATGCAAAAATGGCTTTTGATACTTTGCTGAACCATGTACCTGTACCTGCAGCACAGATTCATGTAATGCGTACAGACATTGACCCCGAAGCGTCTGCGGCCGCCTATGCAAATATACTGGCAGACTATTTTACCACTGATGACCCCGACAGTACCAGCTTTGATCTTGTCTTGCTGGGTATGGGCGATGACGGACACACCCTTTCGCTGTTTCCCGGCACCCATGTAATGCATATTGAAGACAGTTTAACTACCTCATTGTTTTTAGCGCAACAGGATATGTACCGCATTACGTTAACCGCCCCTATCGTAAACAGGGCCGCATGCGTGGCCTTCCTGGTATCTGGGGCTGGCAAGGCGCCTGCACTGCAACAGGTAATAGAAGGTGATTATCAGCCCGACCTGTATCCATCGCAGGTAATACAGCCCAATGGAAAACTGCACTGGTTTGTAGACGAAGCCGCCGCCGCCAACCTTGAGTAAAACAATAACACGAATTTTTACGGATCACACGAATTGGCCGTGTACTGGAGAGCAGTTGTTTTAAATAACTCATCTGCTTATTTTTACCAGCAATTGGCGGCCAAAACATTTTTTTAGCCCTCTACAAAAAATCCCGGAGAGATGACATCAATATAACAAGGGCAATGTAAATTACAGAACCCCGAAGGGGTGACATTCATTAGACCTAATGTCACCCCCTCGGGGTTCTGTACAATATGAAATGCTGTTTTTGTTCTATATTAATGTCATTCCTTCGGAATTAAGACAGGCTAAGAATCCCAACCCTTCGATTCAGTTCGCCGCCGGTTAATATGCAGGGCAGGTGTCACATACCGGGCAGCGCCAATTCGTGCAATTCGCCTGTAATTCGTATCCTCCCTTTCCCTTCATCAAATGTCTTCAGCATCATACACCACCACCTTGGTCCATAAACCTGCATTTTCTTTTACAAAATTAAGATGGATGGGATCTGTCTGGTAGCTATCCTGGTCTGCCTTATTGTTAAAGAAAAGGCACCAGGAAATATTGTAAGAACTGTCAATCACATCGCGGTTGGTAGCAGCGGGCTCACCAATATGAAAACTTTTAATGGTTTTTACTGCAGACAGTTTTCTTAAACCCGCTACAAGTTTATCCCGGTCTTCCTTACTGTCATGATTCTTTAACCAGAAATATACATGGTGAATAAAAAGCCGGTTTTCAGGTACAGCAGCTATAGCAGCGGCGGCAGGCAGTGTAATTAAACCTGTAACAGCGGCAGCTTTTCCGGCATTGGCGATAAACTGCCGGCGCGATTGTTTTGACATAATAATTATAATTATTTTGAGGGTGAGTATTATTTAAAGATAGCAGCTACCATATCGTCGGTCAGTATCCTTTCTCCTTTAGTCCATATCTCATTGGGTGGCGGAAACGCACTGCGGCAATAACCTCCGTGCTGTTCAAAATCAAAAATGGCATAGCAGTAATTATTGATAAGCAAGCCGCATTTTAACCAGTCGGCAGACCATAAAATTTTAACAACCCCGGGTCTTTTTGCCGCCTCAATTTCATCCGCTTCGTAAATATGCACGGCATCCAGTATTTGCTGTGCGCCAGTTTCTTTATCAAACGCAAGGGCATAGAAATAACCCGTCTCGGTATCGTCTTCAAATACCACGGCATAATTATTCTCAGAAGAACTGCTTTCCAGGAAAGTCTCTTCGCCTGCAACAAAAGCCTGTTCTTTCAGCAGCAATCCTTTCATGGTTTTTTATGCCTCTAAGTTTTTATAAAACTGTTTCGCTTCCTCTTCCAGCAAAGGCCCCTCCACTTTTATTGTTCTGCCTCCGTGCAGCAGCAACTCTTTTGCCGGAATGTGAAAGATCCAATCACGGTTGGTAGTAGCTACTACCTGATGGTACCCTTCTTTGCTGAGGGCATACACCATTCTGCCGATACCGCTCCAGTAAACAGCCGCCGTACACATGGGGCAGGGCTCTGTTCCTGCATACAGTGTACAATGGTGTAAAAAAGCTGTTTCATATTTACCCGCCAGCTGGTGCACCAGGTTAATTTCACAATGCGCAATATTATCCTTTCCGGTAATCACTGTATTGGCCCCTGTTTCCAGCACGTTTCCGGCTTCGTCGGCCAATAGGCAACCAAACGGCAGGTTGCCATGCAGTAACGACTGCCTGCCCAGCTCCAGTGCCCGCCGCAGCAAATCAATATCTGTGTGTAACGGAGGCATATTATCAGTCTACAGAATCATACACTACCACTTTTGTCCATAAGTGGGCGCATTCTTCTACAAATTTCAAATGCAGTGGATGGTGCTGGTATACTTCTTCGTCTTCCAGGTTATCAAACATCAGCATCCACGATACAGAATAAGAACGGTCAATCACATCGCGGTTGGTAGCTGCTGGTTCACCAATCTGGTACATCCCTATTGTTTCTATGACCGTAAGTTTTTGCAGGCCTTCTTTCAGTTGCTTTGTATCTTCTGCCGATCCGGTATTCTTTAACCAAAAATAAACGTGATGAATAAACATGTCCTCTTTTTTTATATTACTTAATAAGTTTTAACCAGTCTTTGATACCAAGGTATATTTTTCCTGCCACTGCTTTGTGAAATTTAGGATCCAGTATTTTCTTTTCGTCTTCGCGGTTACTGAGAAAGGCTACTTCTACCAGGCAGTTGGGGTAAGCCGTAGGTCCGCTCAGTGAAAAATTAAAATTACCTACATTTCCATACTCTTTCAAACCCAGGTGTAACATTTGCTGTAATATAGCAACGGTTAGGGGCCGGTAGCCAATATACCGGTAATAGGTACTGGTACCTTTTACAGAGTCTACGCCCGCGGAGTTAAGGTGGATACTTATCAGCAGATCGGGTCCATATTCCTTCAGCAGTTGAATTCTTTGCGGCATGTCAAGCGTAGTGTCTTTGGTTCTTGTCATAAACACCTGCTGCACCCCGGCTTTCTGCAGCGTTAACTGCAGTTGCCGGGCAATTTTTAAAGTATACTCTTTCTCCAGGATTTTCGAAGTAAGGCCTGACGCTCCGCTGTTATCACCGCCGTGGCCTGCATCTATGGCTATTCTCAATTTTTTAATATCCAGTATTGCCGGCTGTCTTTTTACCCGCACTACCAGTTTTTTCCCTATTGTATCGTAGTAAATATTGTGCCCCCAATGCTGTGCATGTTTCAATTCTATGGTCACCCGGAATACATCGTCTTCTGTTTGATCGTAATACACATTTTTTATCTCCTTGGTAGTTTTCAACTGCGTAATCCAATTACTGTTGCTGGTAGCACCAAAAATATCCACCACAATTTTTGAGGGATTGATCTGCTGCTGGCTGCGGTAGGGCAGTTTTTCCTCCAGGTTAATGCTTACATAATCAAAGAACTCATCTCCGGAAACCTTCCAGCTGCTGGTTAAGTAATACGGAGCTGGTTGCTTACCGGGCAGGCGCTGCACGCTTTGTTTGTCTATCCAGGCGCTGTGGTATTTTGAGAGCTGCACTTTATAATCTATGCCAAAAGAGTCCACCACCTTCAATACAATATTAGAATCCAGGAAACCCATTTTAGCGCCGCCCAGCCGGTCTTCGCCCAGGCCGTATTTTAGAAACGGAAGTGCGCCGGTGGTTTTCGCAAGAAAATATTTGCGGCTGGTATCCTGTGCAGCTGCCTGCAGTAATAAAAACAGGGCCATAGTAGTGAAAATTACCTTCATGCAATGAAGATAAAATAAAATGGAACACCCGGAGGCACAATGACTTCCGGGTGATAAAAAAAATGGCCGCAGATGCGCAGATTACTATCTGTTCAACAAATGCAACCAATTTATTGTAAAATAATAATCTGCGAATCTGCGGCTACACTTACAAAGGATATTTGTTATCGCTGATTAATTTGGCAGCAATTCTTCTGCGGGCTTCCTTGCTGTTAAAAGCATCTACTTTGGTAAATCGCTTCAGGCCCAGCAGCATCATACGCTGTTCGTCACCTTCGGCAAATGCATTAATGGCATCTTTTCCAAACTTGTTCACCTTATCTGCTGCGTCATAAATATAGGTGCGGGCAATGTCCAGCTCAAACTGGCAGGCAGCTTCGCCACGCTGGTCTGTTAATTTAATAGCCCGCAGCAAAGCACTTTCTGCATTGTAGGTTTCAATGGCCATATCGGCAATGTTCATCAGTATTTCCTGCTCACCTTCAATCTTTGCCATCAGTTTCTGCACGGCAGATCCAGCAGTCATTAAAATGGCTTTTTTAAACCCGGCAACCGCTTTCTTCTCCTTTGCAAAAGGGGTATCGTCTGTGCTGCCAAAATCAGGTATGGCCATCAGTTCTTTCTGCACGCCCATGGCGGCACCCATCAAATCAAGCCTGCCTTTCATGGCTCTTTTCAATACCATGTCTACCGTAAGCAGGCGGTTAATTTCGTTGGTGCCTTCGTAAATACGGTTGATGCGGCTGTCGCGGTAAGCTTTTGAAATAATGTACTCATCGCTGAAACCATTGCCACCATGTATCTGCACGCCTTCATCCACTACAAAGTCCAGCATTTCGCTGCCAAATACCTTCAGCATGGCGCATTCAATGGCGTACTCTTCTGCAGCACCCAGCAAGGCTTCGTAAAAAGGCTTGCCGGCATCCATCAGTTCATGTTCTTTATCGTCAATCCATTTGGCAGTGCGGTACAGGGCACTTTCGCAAACCCATATTTTTATACCTATTTCTGCAATCTTATTCTTTATGGCGCCGAAGTTGGCAATGGCTGTTTTAAACTGCTCGCGGGTGTTTGCGTATTCAATAGTGGTAGTAGCCGCTCTTTTGGCACCACCCATAGCCGCCGCACATAGTTTCAGGCGGCCTATATTCAGGATATTAAACGCTATAATATGACCCTTGCCGGCTTCGCCCAGCAGGTTCTCTGCGGGCACTTTACAATCCTGGAAATACAATTGAACGGTGGAAGATCCTTTGATGCCCATTTTATGCTCCTCGGGCCCCTGAGTAAAACCTTCAAACCCGCGTTCAATGATAAATGCAGAAAACTTATCGCCGTCTATTTTAGCAAACACCGTATACACATCTGCAAAGCCACCGTTGGTGATCCAGCATTTCTGGCCGTTCAGTATATAATATTTTCCATCTGCACTCAGTTTGGCCGTTGTTTTGGCGCCCAGGGCATCGCTGCCGCTGTTGGGCTCTGTTAAACCGTAGGCTCCTTTCCACTCTCCGCTGGCCAGTTTGGTTACATATTTTTCCTTTTGCGCCTCGGTACCAAAATATAAAATGGGCAGGGTGCCGATACCGGTATGGGCCGCCACGGCTACAGAAAACGAAAAACCACCGCCCAGCGCCTCATTCACCAGGGTAGAAGTAATAAAGTCTTTTCCCAGGCCGCCCAGGCTTTCAGGGATAGATACGCCCAACAGGCCCTGTTCACCGGCTTTCTGCACCAGGCCGGGCATTAACCCGGGTTCCAGCTTATCAATTCGGTCAATGACGGGCAACACTTCGGCATCAAGGAAGGTTGCACACATATCTTTCACCATTTGCTGCTCTTCATTGTAGTCTTCGGGAATAAAGGTTTCAAATGCGGTACTTTCTTTTACCAGCCATTCGCCACCCTTTAAAGCATTTGTTTTTTGTGTTGTAGCGGCCATAAAAAAGGT
>JANPGT010000260.1:0-1670 GCA_031424135.1 Chitinophagaceae bacterium | reverse complement strand
GGTGTAAGATTTACGGTACAACCCGGTGCCGGTGGTGGCGGAACGGCTGTGGTAAACGTGCTGCTGTTGCTGATACAACCTGTAGCCGCACCTACCGCATTTTTAGGGATTATATACCAGGTATACTGGGTAGCACCGGCTAAGCTATTTACCATATAGGTGGCAGTAGTGGTGGCCGTTGTTACATTGGCTACCGGAGTAGCAGCAGGTATTGCACCGCTCCACACACATACATCATACGATGTTGCATCAGGAACAGCGTTCCAAACCAGCGTAGCAGTGGTGGCCGCTGCCACGGTAGTTCCGTTGGCAGGTGTGATATTGGCAGCACATGCCGGGATGGTAGGGTCTACAAAACCGGTGGGGTATAATTGTGCGGCAGGTATGATTGCTTTGGGCGTGCTTGCACTTGACCAGGACAACTTCGCAACTGCTTCACCGGCGTTTTCATAATACTCCATTACAATATCATATTTCTGACCCGCTGCCAGTGTGATGGTGCCGCTTCTTTCTGTTGACCCCTGGTTTACCCAGTTGTTCACCAGTTGCACGCCATTTACCCATAACCTCACCCCATCGTCGGCAACGGTATAGAAAGTATAGGTTTCAGTATATAATGCCTGCACCTTCCCTGTCCACCTAACTGAATACAAATCTTCTGGTACTATGCCCGGTGCTGGCGATAATATCAAGGGTTGTTTTGAATAGGTAAATTCAAAATTGATGGTGCTGTCTATTCTTTCAAGGTATATATTTGAAAGGGAGCTGTCTGGAATCGTTACCATGTTTGGCTCATAATGCATATAAAGGCCTTTGAGCCCCTTACCATTACCTATAACGGGTGTGTGCTGTAAAGTGTCAGCAATACCAACCCGTGCCTTAATCCTGGAGGCAATAGCGGCTCCAAGCGTAACATGTCCGGCAGCATCTGGATGAGTAGCATCAGATTTTGTAAACGGAATATCATAGATACTTATAAATTGCACACCTGGACGATTAGCAGCTGCGCTGATAATTTTATTTTCAACATTGGGTTTAATATTAGTTCCATAACCATTTCCATATGACCCTAAAACGAAAATAAGGGATGTTGGATTTGTTGCGCGCAAATTATCAAAGGTGGCTTCAATTTTTCCAGCGAGAGCGGTATCAGACTCACGGTCATTTATTCCCATTGCAATAACATATACATCAGCGTTAATACCGTCATAATTAACACGCTCTGCCAGCGAAGGGCGAACTGAGGTAAAGACAGGAGCAACAGAAACATTATAGCCCGTACCCCCAAAACCGCTCATACGATAGTCGCGGAAACCAAGTATTTTACTGGCATAGGCAGCTAACCCAGCATGGATTGCCTGATTAGAACCGGCACCTGTACCTTCTGTAAAGGAGTCTCCCAACCAGCAAATACTATAATTTACAACATCTTGCAGGGGCAATAATGCTCCAATAGTGTCCAGTTTAAGACCTCCCAATGCTGCCCTATCACTATATTCCAGCCGGATATGCCGTTTAACAGGATTTGCATTAATTGCAGTAAAATCAAAACGACGATAATTTAGTTCCCCGATAACACCATAAGAGTATCCACCAGCTATTTTATTATCCACCAATACCCTTACACCCCCGCCGCTCTCATATTCAAGAATTTCAAATTTTGGACAAGT
>JANPGT010000259.1:0-3292 GCA_031424135.1 Chitinophagaceae bacterium | reverse complement strand
GCGGTAGACATACGGCTAAAAGGATCCCCTTCCAATATTAACGCAGTGGGTGCAAAAGTGGTTGTATTTTCCAATGGCGGCATACAAACCTATGAGAAATATCCGGTCCGGGGGTTTATGTCCAGCATGGAAATACCCCTGCATATTGGACTGAGCGGAATGAAACCCGACTCTGCTTTTTTAGTGTGGCCAGATAATACCTGCCAGCCATTGGCACTGGGAAATGCAAAGAATACCATTACGGTACAATATGCCAAAGGATTGCCTTTGTTTAATTATAAAGCTTTGGCGGCACACAAAACTGCGCTTACAAAGCCGGTAAATGATATTACTGCTGAAACTGGGATCGGCTACCGCCACAAGGAAAATGCCTTTCATGAGTTCGACAGGGAAACACTGATCCCTCATATGCTGTCGACAGAAGGGCCCGCGCTGGCCATTGCAGACATTAATAAAGATGGAAAAGACGATGTGTATATCGGATCCTCTAAATGGGAAAAAGGCGCAGTGTTTATACAGCAAAACGCAGGCAGATTTATAAAATTGGCTATGCCGGCGCTGGACCTGGACAGTAATTATGAAAATGTAAGCGCCAGCTGGACAGATGTAAACAACGATGGCAATACAGACCTGGTCATTGCCAGTGGTGGTAATGAATTTTTTGGCGATGATCCAAACCTGCTTCCCCGCGTATACCTGAACGACGGCAAGCTCCGGTTCTCCAAACTTGAGCATGCATTTGAGGGGCTCTTTATTAACGCTTCCTGCATTGCGCCTTTTGATTTTAACGGCGATGGATACACTGATTTTTTTATAGGAGGCAGATCGGTGCCCTGGGACTATGGAAAGATACCTGCTTCCTACCTGCTCCAGAATGATGGACATGGCCGGTTTACAGATGTAACTGCACGGTATGCAAAAACATTGTCGCACGTAGGTATGGTTACCCAGGGTTTATGGTTCGACCTGGATAAGAATGGCGAAAAAGATTTGATCGTGTGCACAGAATGGGGCGGTATCACAGCGTTTATCAATCAGCATGGCAGTTTTACAGAGAAGCAGCTGACAGATAAAAAGGGCTGGTGGAATTTCGTATTGCCCGTTGATATCAACAACGATGGCAATATTGACCTGGTAGCCGGCAACCTGGGATTGAACAACCGGTTGAGCGCCTCTGAAAAGGAACCGGTAAGACTGTATTACAACGATTTTGATGATAACGGAAAAAATGAGCAGGTGCTGACCTATTACCTGCAGGGCAGGGAAATACCCTTTGCCAGTAAAGCAGAACTGGAAAAGCAAATCCCTGTTTTGAAAAAGCGTTTCTTATATGCAGAAGACTTTGCAAAAGCTTCGCTTGAAAACTTGTTTACCAGTGAAAAGCTGGAAAAGGCAGTTGTCTTTTCCGCCAATTATTTTTCCAATGCTGTGCTGGTCAATAAAGGCAACCTGCAGTTTGAAACCCGTGCCCTGCCCTGGCAGGCACAGTTAAGTACCTACAGGGATGCGGTGATGGTGGATGCGAACAATGATAGTTTGCCGGATGTTTTTTTAGCGGGTAATTTTTATGATAACAACATTGAAATGGGCCGGTACGACGCAGATTTTGGTACGTTGCTGCTGAACAGGGGCAATGGCGCTTTTGATGTGCAACCGGTGAAGGGAACGGTAATCAAAGGACAGGTAAGACATATCGGTCGCATTACTGCAGGAGGCCGGGAGGCGTTTATTCTTGCACGTAACAATGACAGTACCATGGTGATTCAGTTTTCAAATAAATAAATCTTGCAGCGGCCGGCCATTTGCTGCAATGAATAAAGGGGCGTGGCAGCAGGCAGATTAGTAAACAGGTGCATATATTCTGGTCACCCATTTGCTGCTGTCTGGTTGCTGTTGGCGGTCAGTGATAAGGTAAGAGAAGGGGATGGCCATGGACATTCTTCCATAGTCGCGGAAATAATTATGGATATTTTCCAAAGTAGTTTCCACTTTGTGCATTCCACCGGTCACCTCAGTTACAATAAACTTGCCGGGCACCATTTTTCCGGTGGTCACATCCTCCTTACCCAGCATAGCCCTGTTTACGGGAAGGGCCGTTTTTACCTGGTAATGCGCAGAATCGAGCCGGGTAATGTTAAGCATGGGGCTTCCTGCAGCAGTACAGCCCTGGCTGGCGCAGAAAGCTTTTAACTTATTCACCATTGTATAAATAAAATCAGTGCCGGGATACACAGGTGAGACGGCTTTTGTGCTGATGAAAAAAGTGTCTGTTACGGTAGATTCCTGCAGCCGGAAGCCATATACATTCTCAAAAATAGACAGGTAGTTTTGTATGTTGACTGCTATATGTGCCATGCTTTTTTGCAGTGTGGCAGCTTCCCTGTAATCCGCGATGCGCTGCAGCGGGTTGCTGCTGGCAGCAACCGTTAACTCCCAGTTGATAATGGTAGAATCTTTTTTTACAGGGATAATCAGCATGCTGCTATGGTACTGCTTCTGGCCAGCATCAATCAGGATATCAAATCCATTGAACATGGTTTTTGTAATGGTGTACCGGTTGCCGTCTGCGTGCTGAGTGGTTTCGGGTTCGCCCCAACGGCTCCAGGTGGAGTCAGCTGCAATTGTTCTGAATGCTGCCTGGCTGTTGCAGTTTACCTTTACGGCCGCCGCTACTTTCAGTGTACCGGAAATGAAAAACCATGTGGCACCTATGAACAGAACCACCAGTAAAAGCAGGGCTAAAAGCAGTTTTTTTATCATACAATCGTTGCATTTTCGGCTTTGCAAAATAGTCAATATTATGCAGGCAAAGGGCTAAATTTTCAGTGATAGCCCGGCTTTTTTTTTTATCTTTAAAAGCTGCAGGTAACGCATTTTACAAAGAGAAAAACCTGCACAGCAACGGGATACTGTTTTGTCTGAACACATTTCAATATGGGTAAACGATTCGCCGCTTATAGCATACTGCCAGTTTTTTTTCTCCTGTTAGTTTGCTGCGATGGTTCAAAAAAAAAGCAAGCTGTTGGAAATAACGCACTTTTCAGCCTGCTGCCTGCTGCATCCACCGGTATTAATTTTAACAACAGGGTAGAAGATGGTAAAGACATGAACATCTTTAATTACCATAATTTTTACAACGGTGGGGGAGTGGCGGCCGGCGACATTAACAATGACGGCCTGCCAGACATATTCTTTACCGCTAACCAGCAGGACAATAAACTTTACCTCAACAAAGGCAGTTTTGTTTTTGAAGATATTACGGTGAAAGCAGGTATCAAAAGCATCCACCAAT
>JANPGT010000258.1:0-2761 GCA_031424135.1 Chitinophagaceae bacterium | reverse complement strand
CAATTGGTTTTAAAAAGAGCCGCGCCAGCATGCGGCGCGGCTCTTTTAATTTGACAGCTATTTTTTTGCAGGAAATTTTCTTGTTTTTTCATCCAGCAGTACAATCTTTCCGTTCTCCATTTTCAGATCGTCTACACAGGCCAGAGAATCTTTTTTGCCGGATTTATCGGTCATTATTTGTTTGTACCATAATGTTACGTATTCTTCTTTTTTGTCTTTGGAAGTAACCGCTTCAAAATCGCCCATCTCTATTTTCAGGGCAGACATATTTTTCCATCCTTCTTTGAACATGGCCCTGAGTGAGTCTTTCGAAATTTTGGCATTAAACCCATCCGCACTATAGCGTATGCTGTCTCCAAAGCTGGCCAACGCATCTTCTACATTGCCATTTTCAAAAGCTTTCAAACTTTTCAGCACTATGGCCACATTTTTCTGGTCGCCGCGGTCCCAGTAATCTGCCGGATGGTCGGCTGGCAGGTAGGCGTAGTCAATTTTTTCGCCAACAGCCGTCTCTGTTGCGGCAACGGCAGTTTCTTTACTGGCTTCGGGGTTATTGCATGCCATAACAAACAGGATGGCAAAAGCAATCATGCATTTTTTCATGTTGTGTTGTTTTAGGTTGGTGTAAAAAATGTTATTTAGACAGGGCCCGGACAGGCAGGAGAGGTAGAGCTGAAAACTAACTAATATTAAGGTAAGTGTTTATGTGTAGAGGGCAAAATATAGTTTACATGGTGCACCGGCTGGTTTTGGCAGGCAGGGACTTCCCTGGAAGCTGCATTTGCTTTGAATTTCAGGCGTGGTTGCCTATATTGGTGCCTTATTTAATCTAAAACTTAAACTATGAATTTCTTCGCCCGATTGTCTGCTGGCTGGACCATTGCCATGAACAGTTTTAAGGTATTGAAAGAAAACCGGCAGTTGATCATATTCCCGGTGCTGTCCGGCCTATCGCTGATACTTATTATGGGGTCTTTTTTTACGGCCATGCTGGGATTTTCCGGCTGGGATATTGATAATATGCAGGAACCGGGCACCCTGGCCAGTTATGCATTACTTTTTGCGTACTATATCGCCAATTATTTTGTGGTGGTATTTTTTAATATGGCACTGGTGCATTGCACGTCGCTGTATTTTAAAGGCGAAGAGGTGACTGTAAGAAAAGGTATTGATTTCAGCATGAGCCGCATTGGAACCATTTTTGCCTGGGCGGTATTTGCCGGCTCTGTGGGTGCAGTGCTCAGGATTATACAGGAAAATGCAGGCACCCTGGGCAAAATTATTACAGGTATTATTGGAGTGGTATGGGGTGTGGCCACGTTCTTCGTAGTGCCGGTGATTGCTTATGAAAACCTGGGCCCGATAGATGCCTTTAAAAGATCTGTCCAGCTGATGCGTCAGAAATGGGGAGAAGGTATCGGTGCCGGCTTCAGCTTTGGCCTTATACAGCTGGCGGGTATTGTGCTGTCTCTGGTAGCAGGTTTTGCCATAGGCGCAATTATACACCCGGTGGCAGGTATAGCGGTGGGCATTTTGTGCGTGCTGTTGCTGCTGACGGTTATCAGTGCGGTGCAGACAATTTTCATCAGTGCAGTGTACCATAATGTAACCGGAGACCCGGTAGAACACTATAACCAGCAGTTTGTAGACAACCTGTTTATCTCAAAAAAATAAATGGTTTACAAATTCATTATGATAAAGCCGGTATTACAATGCCGGCTTTTTTCATTGGGCATCAGCATCGCAGTTCGGGTATTATTTAAACCACAGCGGCAGGGTGCCATAGCTGCCGTGTACCCACAAGTCTAAAGGGAACACGGATGACACGGATTAGACGGATTGAAAGGATCTTTTATTTCCGCGAAGCAGAAAATATCCCCGCCTGAACGGACGGGCAGGCGTGAAAATCCTTTATGAGGGTACCAATGGGATAAACACGGATTGCTTTCGCGTCCTTCGGACGAAAAAAAATCCGTCTAATCCATGTCATCCCCTGCCAATGCGGGGCAAGCTGTGTTCTTTTCCCATGACAAAAGATGTGGGTACACGGTGGGTGCCACAGGGGGACAAAGTTTTTTATCTGCGAAAAAGGAATTCCTGGCTTTACCTGTTGCTGTTTCCCCTTTACTGCCTGGTGTTAACGCAATCACTATTTCCATATGCTGCGTGAATCCGCTGCGCCCCGGTGTTAAATCGTTTTTTATACTTAGATTTATCGCTGCAATTATTTCTTAAACATGAAAACAATTTCCATGCAACGCAACTATGTTTCGCGCAATATTATACTCTCTGTAATCTTAGTGCTGGCAGCCACTGTTTCCCGTGCCAATGATGATCGTTTTGTTACAGCTGATCCCGGAAGCATTATTGGCCGCTGGGACATTACCATGCAAATGGGCAGCAAAGAGCTCCCTTCCTGGCTGGAAGTAGAGCTTTCCGGCGTAAAAACACTGGTGGGACGGTATGTTGGTACAGGTGGCAGTGCAAGGCCCATTTCAAAAGTGAATTTCAGCGATGGTAAAATGAATTTTAGTATTCCCCCGCAGTGGGACCGCATTGACAATGATCTTGTTTTTGAAGCCACCCTGCAGGGCGACAGCTTAACGGGCACCATGGCGGGTCTTGACGGAAAAATATATAATTGGGTGGGGCACCGGGCGCCCTCCTTGCGCCGCAGCAAACCTGCAGTTTGGGGAAAGCCTGTTCAGTTGTTCAATGGAAAAGACATGAAGGGCTGGCATGCCCTGGGTGCCAACCAGTG
>JANPGT010000257.1:0-1813 GCA_031424135.1 Chitinophagaceae bacterium | reverse complement strand
TGAAAGTAGATAAGTACAACGACGACCCGGTAGACTCTGCCTTTGTGCATACCAGCCGTTTTACACTACTTGACAGGGACAGAATTGTAAGAGGCTATTACAATGGGCTGGATGATACCTCCCTGTCTAAACTGGGCAATGATATGGTGTTGCTGATGCTGGAAAAAGACCGTAAGAAACCTTCTTCGCTTTTCCTGGAAGTGGCCGCCATCTGGCCCATCTTTATTATTGCCATTGCAGCGGTGATTTTATTTTTATTTATCAACCGGAAACCAAAATTTTAAATGAGTAATTTTCTTGCACCCGTATTACAGAAAAATGACCGGAAGGCTGCATTGCTGATCTGGATTTTCAGTATTGTTGTTTTTGCAGCTGTGGTAGCACTGGGCGCCATCAAACTAAAAGTAGATGTGGGGTTTAATGTGCATGTGTTTGCTACCATCAACGCCTTTATCAATACCATTGTAACCATTTTGCTGGCAGCAGCCCTGGTTACGGTGAAGCTGAAAAAATATGAACTGCATAAGAAAATTATGCTGGCAGCCATGGTGCTTTCTATACTGTTCCTGGTGTCGTATATCTGCCACCACCTGCTGGCCGGCGATACCAAATACGGCGGCGAAGGCCCCATTCGTTATTTTTATTTTTTCATTTTGTCTACCCATATTTTCCTGGCGGCCATCATTCTTCCTTTTATTTTATTTACGGCCTACCGGGCATTGATATCAGAATTTCCACAGCATAAAAAGCTGGCGCGTATTACCTGGCCTATCTGGTTCTATGTGTCTATGACGGGTGTCATTGTGTATCTATTTATCAGTCCATATTATCATTAAGCGGTATGGAAGTAAAAGCCGGTTACCTGAAAGCAATAAAGAAGCTGCACCTGGCCATGTTGCTGGGGCAGTGTTTTATGCTGGGCGTGGTATTGTTTTTAACCATTCAGAAAATAATACCTCCCGGTTCGGCAGCATTGGATAAGCCATTGCAAATAGCTGCGCTGCTGGTCTCTTTTGCAGGCGTATGGGGAGGCTATACCATTTTTAAGAAGAGGCTATTGCTGGCCAATGCAGCTGAAAGTATGGCTGGCAAACTGGAAGAATACCGTAAAGCGCTGCTGCTGCAATGGGCCATTACAGAAGCCGCCGTGCTGTTTGTGGTTATCTGTTTTTTCCTGGTGGGTAATTATTCATTTGCAGCGCTGGCAGCAGCATTGATTATTTTTTTTGCCTTACAAACGCCCAACAAAGTAAAACTAATGCTGCACCTGCAGTTGACAGAGCGGGAAGCAGATGGTTTATAAAAGCTGCGCTGCCGGATCCCAGAATATTTTTTTGAAATCTACAATGGTATCATTTTTTACTTTGATGCCCTCTTTCTCCAGCAGCTCCTGCATTTGGGTGGGTGTTCCAAAATGATGTTTGCCGCTGAGCATCCCATTCCTGTTTACTACACGGTGGGCCGGAATTTTTGGTTTTGCCGTATGCGCACCGTTCATGGCCCAGCCTACCATGCGTGCAGACAGGCCGGTGCCCAAACATCTGGCAATGGCGCCGTAAGAAGTAGCTCTTCCCCTGGGAATTTGCCTGGCGACTTCAAATACCAGTTCAAAAAAATTTGCTTCTTTTTTACCGGAAGGATTCAGCGTGGCAAGCTTTTCTTTTTTTACTGCTTTCTTTTTTTCTGGCGGCATAAGGGCTGAGGGTTTAATGTCTAAGGTTTTAACGCAAGTTAAAAATAAGGGTCTGACTGGCAAACCATCCTACACTGCAGACTTTAAACCTGCAACTGTATGTCCTGCATCTTCTACCCT
>JANPGT010000256.1:0-2659 GCA_031424135.1 Chitinophagaceae bacterium | reverse complement strand
ATTTATTCCGTTCCGCAGCGGTCAATGAACTGGTGGCCCTTTACTCGGCACTGCCGCTGCTGGCTTACCCGGAACTATGGAAAAAGCGCTGCGCAGAAGGTATCCGCAGCAATATAGGAGATGTGCTTGAATCCATTATGTACCATAACCCCTACCCTGCAGCCCAATTGGATCAGCCCGCCTGGAACCAGCTGGTGCTGAAAGCCATTTTTACAGGCAAACAGATTCAGTGGATAACGGGCCTGGATGAACGCGCCAACCAGGAACTGGCCTATATTCTTTCTGACTACGCCCATGAAAGATGGGCCGCCCACCGCAACGTGCCGGCGCAACTGTGGCGGTTAAGCGCAAAATTCATTGATGAAAAGCTTTTCCCTGACATAAAAAAAGCAATGACCGAAGGCGATGAAGAAACGCAAAGAGTAATTGCACTGGCCATTGCACAATCGGAACACCCACCGGCAACAGCGTTGCTGGCCGGCTATCCCGCATTGAAGCAAGCCATTGCCGGCAATAAGCTCAGTTGGGAAAAAGATATTGGTATTGCAAGTTAGTTGAGCAACTCTCCCCGCCCCGCCGGGGCGTGGCACCCCTCCCTGCAATGCACGGAGGGGAAGCGCATCGTAGATGCGCAGGGGTGGGTCTGTTAACCCGGGGAAATTATTAACGGACAAATTGATTCAGTCATTTAAATAACCAGATTATGTGTTGCAGCAATTCTAACGAAGGTGTAAAAATGGAAACGGACCCATTAAATATGGAAGCCATTAAAGGCATGCAGTTTTTTGATCCGCATGTGCACATGACATCGCGCACCACGGACGATTACCAGGCCATGGCAGACGCCGGTGTGGTGGCATTGATTGAACCTGCTTTTTGGCTGGGTCAACCGCGCACCGGGCTCGACAGCTTCCGCGATTATTACAGCAGCCTGGTAGGCTGGGAAAGATTCCGATCTTACCAGTTTGGCATTAAACACTATTGCACCATTGGCCTTAATTCAAGAGAAGCCAACAATGAAGCGCTGGCAGAACAGGTGATGGAAATACTCCCCCTCTTCATTTACAAAGAAGGCGTAGTAGGTGTAGGCGAAATTGGTTTCGATGACCAGACCGCCGCAGAAGATAAATACTACCGGGCGCAGCTGGAACTTGCCAAAGAAGCCGGCCTGCCCGTGCAGATTCATACCCCGCACCGCGATAAGAAAAGGGGCACCCAGCGCAGTATGGACATTGCTATTGAACACGGTCTTGACCCAAATATGGTTATTGTAGATCATAACAATGAAGAAACCGTTAAGGAGGTATTGGATCGCGGCTTCTGGGCAGCATTCACCATTTACCCCTTCACCAAAATGGGCAACGAGCGGATGGTAGACATTGTGAAAGAATATGGCGCAAAAAAAATTATGGTAAATTCTGCGGCCGACTGGGGCATCAGCGATCCCCTGGCAGTACCCAAAACCGCGGCATTGATGAAGATTCGAGGCATCAGCACTGCCGACATCCGTATGGTGACTTATCAAAACGCGATTGACGCTTTTGCACAGAGCGGGCAGATAGATGAAAATGATTTCAATAAACCCATGACCATAGACCAGAGCGAAAAATTTGAAGGCAATACGGTGTTGCGCGGCGGCCAGCAGCCACGGATCGACAAAAATTCAATCATCATCAGCTGATAATAACTACTTGAAAAAAATTACACCCTACTTACGCCTGCTAAGGCCTGCTAATATTGTAACATCGGTAGCAGATGTGTTGGCGGGCATTGCCATCGCCGGTTTTTTAACCGGCTGGGTCTTCAACTACGCCCACCTGGTACCTGTGTTTTTTATTGTTGCTGCCACCATCGGTTTGTATGGCGGCGGCATTGTTTTCAACGATGTATTTGATGCCGCACTTGATAAAGTGGAACGCCCGGAACGGCCCATCCCCAGCGGTGCTGTCCCTTTGTTTGAAGCAATCACATTGGGCATATCCTTTCTTGCCCTTGGTGTGCTGGAGGGCTTCCTGGCCGGTGTTGTTTCCGGTTTGATTTCGTTTGCCATTGCTGCCTTTGCCCTGCTCTATAATAAATTCAGCAAACACCATGCTTTCTGGGGTCCGTTAAATATGGGGCTTTGCCGGGGGTTAAACCTGCTCCTGGGCATCAGCATCATTCCCGCTATGCTGCCGCAATGGTATTTCCTGGGCATTGTACCCATATTGTATATTTTCTCCATCACCATGATTAGCCAGGGCGAAGTGCATGGAGGCAACCGCAATAAACTATACATCGCTGCTGTTTTATACCTGCTGGTAATGCTGGCCATTCTCTATTGCTCCTCTCGTAACGGCAATATTGGCATTACATTTCTTTTCCTGGCCCTGTTTGCCTGGATGATATTTAACCCGCTTTTCATTGCGATACAAAATCCGGAGGGAAAGAATATTGGCAAGGCAGTGAAGGCTGGTGTTATCTCGCTGATATTAATGGACGCCGCCTGGGCCGCCGGCTTTAACGCCCTCTATGCCGCCGTACTGATAGCCTGTTTATTGCCTGTTTCTCTCTGGCTGGGCAAACGTTTTGCTGTCACCTGAGTTGTCTTTATCTTTATCCGGCAGTAAGCTTGCTGCAGGTGTAATTGTCCCCGCGGGGCTGTTTATTTATATGGAGT
>JANPGT010000255.1:0-4801 GCA_031424135.1 Chitinophagaceae bacterium | reverse complement strand
CAATCGCACAGGGCTAACAGGGGAAAGCGTTGGCATAGATTTCCATGCTTTGTTGTGCGGTAATTAGGTATAAAAACAGCAATGATTTGTGCTCTCCTCAAAGACGGATCGGCAGCAGTTACCGCTAAAGGCCCTTTGTCTCCTTTTCTCTGGAAGCATTGTGCGAACGAGGTACCGGCAACCGCCCCTTTTCTCCTTTGATCTCTTAACCACCTGTGCGAAAAAAATCCCTCTTTTTCTCTTTCAATCTCTTAGTTTTGCGAAACTTTTAAAAGCATCATGGCAACTACCCAACAACAAACCGCTATACTGGTACTGGCAGACGGCAACGTGTATTTTGGAAAGGCTTTTGGCACTATTGGTACTACCACCGGTGAAATCTGCTTTAACACCGGCATGACAGGCTACCAGGAAGTGTTTACGGACCCCAGTTACTACGGGCAGGTGCTTATCATGAATACCGCGCATGTGGGCAATTACGGCGTCAAGGAAAGCGATGTAGAATCTGGCGGTGTAAAGATAAAAGGACTGATTGGGCGTAACCTGGAAGAACAGTACAGCCGTAAGATGGCCAATGGCAATATGGACGAATACCTGAAGCAGCAAAACATTGTTTGCATTGAAGGTGTAGACACCAGGGCCCTGGTAGAGCATGTGCGTAAACAGGGTGCTATGAACTGCATTATTTCTTCTGCTATTGCTGACGTGGAAGAGCTGAAAAAGCAGTTGGCCCAGGTGCCTTCTATGGATGGGCTTGAATTGGCCAGCCATGTTTCTGCTACCACCGCCTATGAGGCCGGTGATGCCGCAAGTGCTATCCGCATAGCGGTGATGGATTATGGTATCAAGAAAAATATTGTGAACTGCATGGTAGAGCGCGGCGCCTATGTAAAAGTATTTCCTGCAAAAACTCCCCTGGCAGAAGTAAAGGCGTTTAATCCCGATGGCTATTTTATTTCCAATGGCCCCGGCGACCCGGCGCCCATGGATTATGCCATTGCAACTGTAAAAGAAATATTGAAAGAAAGCAAGCCATTGTTTGGCATCTGCCTGGGCCACCAGCTGCTGGCACTGGCCAACGATATCCCTACGTTTAAAATGCACCATGGTCACCGCGGATTAAATCACCCGGTAAAAAATCTGGTAACCGGCAAGAGCGAAATCACCACACAGAATCACGGTTTTGGCGTAGATCCTGAAGCGGTGAAAAAAGCCAGCAATGTGGAGATTACCCATGTGAACCTGAACGACCAGTCAATTGAAGGTATCCGTCTGAAGGACAAACCTGCTTTCTCTGTGCAGTACCACCCGGAAGCTACGCCCGGCCCGCACGACAGCCGTTATCTGTTTGATGATTTTATTGAGCTGATAAAGAAACATAAATAAAATGTGAGAATGTAGTGAATGTGGAAATGTGATAAATAGACCCTGGGATTTTGGCCAAAGCCGCATGCAAGATAATTACAGCCGCAGATCCGCAGATGCCTTTACCAATCTGCGCATCTTCGGCTTTATTTTTTATTTTCACCTGTGGTATTTCCACATTTATAATTTTTCAACATGAAAATTGCCATTATCAACGGTCCCAACCTGAACCTGCTGGGGAAAAGAGAACCTGGTATTTACGGCAGCGAGTCGTTCGACAGCTTCTTCGGGCAACTGAAGGCAAAATATCCACAGGTGACCTTTTCTTATTTCCAGAGTAATGTAGAAGGAGAGCTAATAAATGAAATTCAGCGGGCGGGTTTTGAAGCCGATGGTATTGTAATGAATCCTGGTGGTTATACACATACTTCTGTGGCCATTGGAGACGCCATCGCGGCCATTAAAACGCCTTTGATAGAAGTGCATATCAGCAATGTACATGCCCGTGAGGAGTTTCGCAGGCTGTCACATGTATCTGCCAAAGCAGCGGGCAGCATTATTGGTTTAGGACTGAAGGGATATGAACTGGCCGTGGAATGGTTTTTGAAATAAGAGAAAAAAAATTCAGCAATAGCACTACAATATCACTCTTAGCATCAGCACAAAGCCGGTATCCTGTTTGGGGTCTGAAGTTTTTTTGATGATATGCACTCCGGCCTTGGTCCACACTTTAAACACTTCTCCTTTTTTTCTTTTGGCGATGGCTGCTTCCATTTCAGGAATGATTGAGCCGCGTGAAATATAGCCAAGATCACCTTTGGTTACCCCTTCTCCGCCCATGCTGTACGTCTGTGCCATGTCTTCAAAACTGGCAGCGCCGGATTGTACCCGTTCTACAATACTATTAGCCAGTGAATCTGCAATGCGGCGCGTAAAAAGACTGGTATCTATAAACACCTGGCTGATGCGGGTGAAAGTATTGGGCACTTTTGCCAGCACCTGTACCAGGAATTTTTTGTCGTAGGGGCCGTATACTTTCCTGATTTTAGCATGATACGCCAGGCTGTCTACCAGGCCGGAAAAATGGGTGCTGTTTAAAATGATGACAGTATCAATCTTAAATTGCTTTTTAAGGGTATCGCGTACAAAGGCCACTGGATTTTGCGCCTGTTCCATTCTTGTCTTTATCTGGGCAACAGTGAGTTTTTGTGCCATCAATCCATGGCAGCAGCAGACCAGCAGCAGGGGAAGTATTTTCTTCATCTCAAACAATGGTTATGCTGTAAAGATAGGGGGAAGAGGGCAAGCCAGGTGCCGCTTACTCCGCGTCCTGTAAAGAAAAATAAAGGGGAAAGTAAGAATACTTCCCCCGTTTCCCTGATTTGAATCAAATGAAGACGTGCGATGTCTTGCTGGATGAGACTCAAACATTCTTAAATACAGTATTAAAAATATTTAGCGCCCCTGGTCCGCCAGAAATCGCGGTAAGAAACGGTAAACGTAAAGTTGACATAATTCTCTTTTATCAGCCCGTTCTGCTTTGTACCACGCTGCCCGGCATCCAGCCCAATACTGAGGCCCAGCAGGTTTCTTTTGCTGTTAATGCCATAGCCCAGCGTAAAGCCTCTTTCCTGCAACTGCTGCCCTTTAATACTCAGGTATGATTCGCCATAGTAGATGCCGGCCTGTAAATAACTTCTCTCAAAAAGATTGTTGTTGAAATAAGATTTCTTGTTGGATACTTCAAAGCCCAGCGATGTTCTGCTGCTGTTTTTCAGCGAGTAGTTAAGGCCGGTATAATTGATGGCCGACCAGGCCTGGTATTTATAGTCGCCCGACAACGTATATTTTTTATTTTTTGTGATGCTGAAACCAAATCCCGAGGCATTGGGCAATTTAAAATCTACATTTTTTGTGTTGTCGGAGGTGCTTGAAATCTGTGTTGAATTGTCTGTAACAGTTACGGTAGCATCTGCAGCCAGTTTGTTCTGTGGCGCATATACGCCCCCGATACTGATATCCCATTTCTTATTTACCGGTATATAATATTGTGCGCCGTAGGTGAAGTTGAAATTTTTGAGAAAGACCTGGTTGGTAGTGGAAAGCGTGGTAGACAACCCGTCTGTTATCAGTGTCTCTGTTTGTGTAAGCGAACCAAAAAGATAGGCTGCATTGATGCCCACAGAGAAATGTTTGAATGGCTGAAAAGCATTGCCCCAGTATACTTGGTTTACACCACCGTTACCGTCATAGCTTACCGGTACTGTGGCGCTGGTGCCCTGTATATTTTTATAGGAATCGAACGCATAGCTGGCGCTGCTGTAAGGCATAATGCCTGCGCTGGAGGCCCACCATTTATTGATTTTTGTTCCTACCGAGAGGCGCTTGATGGCAAAGTCTTTTCCACTGGCGGACGTGCCATTCAGCGGCGTGCCGGCGTAGTTAATAAACTGCCCTCTTCCTGATAATTCAAAAGAAAAAAATTGCTGCTGTAAAGCAGTATAGGAAGCCGGGTTATTATTAATCAGGTAGCGGTCGTTACGGTAAGCCAGCCCGGTATTGGCCATGCCACTGGTACGGTTATAATAATTTGTTTCAATATCGCCGATGCCCAGAATAGAGTAGGGCGAATTGGTGTTTTGGCTGAACACATTGCTGCAACAGAATGACAACAGTAAAAATATGCAGAGAGATTTCATTGGTAGTTTATTTATTCACTGAAATATAATAGACATTCAGCTGAAGCTTGTTTTTTACATTTTGTACATCGCCTGCAACCAGCCGGTTCAGCGTAGAGAACCGTGTATCTGATGGTGGTATCAGCAACAGCCCATTTTTGTTGATGGCAGCTACCGTAATTTCCTGCTGCAGGTAACTGGTAACATCATAGGTATAATTGGTATTGATGCCATACACAGCGTCAATGGATAAATTACCCGTCTCTGTAGCACTGGCGCCGTTTACAACTGCAGTAATAGCTGAGCCTGCTTCGTTAGCGCCGTCTGTCTGCGCCCCGTACAATGTGGGAGGCAGCGGGTAAAAGCCATTGTAACTGTTCTGCAATGGTTTCACCACCAGTTCTGCCTTGATTATTTTGATAAAGTCCGTACGCTCCAGCAATTTGCGTATATAAGGGAAGCCTATTTTCAGGTAGAGACCGGTAGCAGGCTGGAGGTAACCCACATTGCCAGATGCGGCAGATGAGAGCTCATTGTTTTGTGTATTCAGTGCAGCGAGTGGTGTACCGGTTCTGTCTGCGGTAATATGGTTAAACTGCAGTGGCTTGTTGTAGAAAGTAAAATCAAAATATTTGTTTTCCCTGGCAATATCTGTCTGGTGATAGTACAAACGCATTGTTACACTGTCTTTAAAACCGTATACATTGTTATTACTGGTTGCAGTCACCTGCAGTCCTTTGAAATAATCAGTGAACAGG
>JANPGT010000254.1:0-3384 GCA_031424135.1 Chitinophagaceae bacterium | reverse complement strand
GATCTTTTCCCCCTACATTTGTCTTGCAGTTTTAATAGCCTGCCCAGGCTTTACCAGATTTACTCCCTAATCCATCATCTTAAGAATTAAACTGTAACTCATTTTTTTTTGGAAATGCCATTGCTTATTTTATAACCCCCGGTTAGTAAACTCCTAAACTTTTGTATGAAAAAAATTTTCTACATTTTCATTTACATTCTTACAGGGCTGTGTATGCACGCCCAGACTACCCAGATAACCATCGGATCGGCCGGCGCCAATGAAAGTTTTAATGACGTAAAGTTCGACAGCTTACGTGGCGGAACAGTGGAAGCTGGTACGGTGAACAACAATGCTGGCAACGGAAACGACTGCTTTATTGTAAGGCGCGATGCCAGTAAGCAGGTGCTGTGGCAGAAGGCAATTGCCAGCCCTGGTGAGGACGTTCTCAACAGGGTGATTGTATGTGCCAATGGAGACTATGTAGCAGCCGGTCAATTGTTTGTAAATGGTGTCCGCAGGGCGTTTGTATGCCGGTTAAATTCAGGAACAGGCGATATACTTTGGTCTGCCACTTCCAACAATTCATTTGTGGGTGAGCTTTTCTGGGATGTTGTAGAAACGGCCAATCATAACATAGCACTGGTAGGTGCCGATGCTTTTCAAAATGGAACCAATTGCTTCCTTGTAATGCTAAACCAGTCTGGTGCTCTTGTTTGGTCCAGGATATCAACCCAGGGCGTTCCTGACCAGTTCACTACAATTAATCAACTGCCTAATGGCAATCTTATTTTAGGTGGCCACTATGATGCCGGAGGACTTTACAATACAGTTATCATGGAAGTGGACACGGCTACCGGCACCATCAAAACCCAGAATACCTATAGCATCAATACATCATTGCCGGGAGGTGTGGGAAATGTAAACTCTATACTTGAAACAAGATGTTTTGTAAAAGACAACCAGGTGTCATTTAGCCTCTTCCTGTTTAACGGCTATGGATCGCCCAGCAACCTGGCCATTTGCAAATATGATCAGGCAACCAGAACTTTGTCAGGAAACGTCATGTACCACAACGGCAATAACTCACCTTACACCTACAGCTACTACCCGGTTGCCAACAACGACTATATTGTTTCACAGTCATTTTCATCACCTGTTAGTGTATTTCTTTCAAGAGTAACAGCAAATACCGTAGTGTTTGATAAAAAAATTACAAATGCTGTGAATGCTGTTGGTGGGATAGACGTATTGGGTAATTCAGTTGTTTCTTCCGGAAGCTATTCTTCTTCAATAAGCAATAGCGATGGATTCAGCTTATTCTCTCCTCTTGGTATCAGTGCTGGCCCTATCTGCAATATGACAGATGCAGGCACTATGACGCTGTTGCCATTAAACCTTGCTCCCAGTGCCAATAACGCCATTTCTTTCAGAGCAGCTTCATCAATGACGAGTTTTAATGGAGGTGTTCAAAACACCAACAATGCCAGCAATACTATTTGTACCACTGTACAGCCCGGTACCGGCACGGGACTGCAGGGCACCTATTACAAAGGCATTTATCTGTCTGGAAGCCCTCTACTCAACAGGATAGATCCCAGCATCGATTTCGAGTTCACTTATTCAAAACAACCGGTAGTTCTTTCGCCTGCACCAGGAGTGGTTCCGGAAGATGAATACTCCGTGCGCTGGACAGGACAGGTGCAGCCAATCTATTCTGAAAATTATACTTTTTCTGTCTTGAGCGATGATGGCGTGCGCTTATGGGTAAACGGGGTACAATTGATTGACAACTGGACCAACCAGTCGGCTACTGAAAAAAGCGGCAGCATTGTATTGCAGGCAGGCCAGAAATATGATATTAAACTGGAATATTACGAAAATACAGGCGAAGCAGTCACCAAACTATATTGGTCAAGTAATAATACTGCAAAACAAATCATCCCCCAATCGCAGCTTTACCCCGTTACCGTTACGCCACCGGCGGGCGGGGGAACGGGTTTGCTGGGTACCTACTTTAATGGCATTGCGCTTACAGGAGCACCCTTACTCAGCAGGGTAGACCCTACTGTAAATATGGAATTAACTTATTCAAAGCAGCCGCTTGTATTGTCGCCCGCACCAGGCGTTGTTCCGGAAGATCTTTTCTCTGTGCGCTGGAGTGGTCAGGTACAGGCCAAGTTCTCAGAAGCCTACACTTTCTACCTTCAAAGCGATGACGGGGTAAGACTTTGGGTGAACGGCGTTAAACTCATAGACAATTGGGTAAACCAGGGCACCACAGAGACATTCGCCAGTATTGCCCTTACAGCTGGTGAAAAATATAATATTGTAGTTGAGTACTATGAAAATACCGGAGAAGCAGTTGCCAAACTACTATGGTCAAGCGCCAGTACACCCAAAGCCATTATTCCGCAGGCACAACTCTACCCCGCCGCAATACCGCCTGCAGGAGAAGGAAGCGGTACCGGTTTAAGGGGTTATTATTACAATGATATCTATGTTGGCAATGCCGGCGGTAGCGGTACACCAGGAGGGCCTCTATTGCTGACAAGAATCGATACAACGGTAAATTTTGAATTAACGTATTCAAAACAACCAGTGGTAATGTCGCCTGCTCCGGGTATTGTACCGGAAGATATGTTTTCAATACGCTGGGCAGGACAGGTAGAAGCTCAATATTCTGAGACCTATACTTTCTATACAGCCTGCGATGATGGCGTAAGGTTGTTCGTAGACGGCCGTACCCTGATAGACAACTGGCAGAACCAGGGGGTTACAGAAACCAGCAATACCATTGACATGATAGCCGGCCGTAAATATGATATTTTCATGCATTACTACGAATATGCAGGTGAAGCAGTTGCTAAACTCTCTTGGTCAAGCCCAAGTACGCCTAAACAGATTGTACCCAAATCAAGGCTGTACCCTGCTGCTGTAAGCAACACCAGGAGCGTAGACAACGGTGCTGCCCTGCAGGTAATTCCTTTTACGGCAAATGACAATACAGCTGCGGTTTTCAGTGCGGTGCTGCAGCCCAATCCTGTAAAAAGCGGACAGTCGGCAAGACTGCAGGTAACCAGCAACAAAACAGGCAAAGTGATAGTTACAGTAATGAGCAGCAATGGTAACAGCATAACCAGCCGTAGCCTCAACCTGGCAAAAGGTGTCAACAGTGCCGGTATCAGTACTTCCGGACTTGCACAGGGATTGTACTTTGTGAACATTGCAGGTGGCGCCAAACCTATTACTATGAAATTAATAGTTGAGTAAATAAAAAAATCATACTGCAAAGCCGCTCCGGGTAGTTCCGGAGCGGTTTTTTTATATACTCAACTATTAATTTCATAGTAATAGGTTTGGCGCCACCTGCAATGTTCACAAAGTACAATCCCTGTGCAAGTC
>JANPGT010000253.1:0-8130 GCA_031424135.1 Chitinophagaceae bacterium | reverse complement strand
TGGCCGTACAGGCCGCGCCGGCAGTACGGGTATCTGTATCAGCATTGTACACAGCCGGGAAATCGGCAGGTTGAAACAGATTGAACGCATGGTGAAATCGCCTTTTCATAAGGTGGAAATCCCTACAGGCAAAGATGTTTGCCGCAAACAGTTTTTTCATTTTATGGACAAACTGCTGCAAACAGATATCAGCAACAGCAATTACGAAAGTTATGTGCCCATGCTGGAAGAGAAATTTGCAGACGTAAGCAAAGAAGATGTACTGAAGCGCATGGCGGCCATGGAATTTGACCGCTTCTTAAAATATTACGAAAACGCTGAAGATCTGAATGTACGCGAGCGCAGCAGGGAACCACGTGAGCGTATACCGGTAGGTGGTAATGGCCGCGAGTTAAACCGCAGTGGCAGGGAAGGCTTTGCACCAAGAGGGAGAGAAGGGCACGGCAATACCGGCGGTGGTGGAGATTACATGCGCCTGTTTGTAAACCTGGGTACCAAAGACGGCTTCTACAAAGCCAGTTTCTTACAGTTTATTCTTGACATGAGCGAATTGAAAAAAGAAGTGCTTGGCAGGATTGATATGAAGGAAATGAACAGCTGGGTGGAAGTAGACCGCAGCGTAGCCAACCAGATGATTCGTTCCATTGACGGAAAGAAATACAAAGGCAGAAGCATCAGGATGAACGACGCCAACAGCCGGTAAGAATTATTTTGAATTTTATATTCTAAATTTTAAATGCTGGGTTTTCGAAAGAAAATCCGGCATTTTTATTTTGGGGAGTTTTAGAGCCACCTGCAATTTAAAATTCAAAATATAAAATTCAAAATGATCACAGCGTCTTTCCCCACTGCACCAGCGCATCCACCTCTTCAGGCACTGTTCCATTTTTACTGGGACCGCGGTGCTTACCCAGCCGCACAATTACCATATGCTGTGCTGGCATCACAATTATATACTGGCCTAAAATACCCCTTGCATAAAATACCCCGGGTTCATAAGGCACCAGCCACCACTGAAAGCCATAGTAGTTGCAGGGCCTGCCGCTGTTGTCTGGTATATTGCAGGGGCTAACCGATTGCTGGTAATAGGCTGCCGGTATAATCTCATTGCCTTTCCAGTGGCCACTGTCCAGCATCAGCTGCCCTACCCTTGCAAAATCCCGTGCATTGGAATTAAAACAACAGTAGGCTTTTTCGTTACCGCCTTCTTTATCGGTACTCCACAATGCAGGCTGCTCCGCCCCCATGGGTTGCCATAGTTTTTCAGAGGCATAAACGCTGAGGCTCTTGCCGGTGGCTTTCTCCAGTATCAACCCCAGCAGCTGTGTATCGCCGGATTTATAGGAATGGTATGTTCCCGGTTGCCGGATCAATTTTACCCCGGTGGCCACTTTATAAACATCATCGCTGTAATAAAGTGCCGCTGTTACAGAAAATGGATTGGAATAAGATTCATCCCAATTGCTGCCGCTGCTCATGGTAAGCAGATCCACAATGCGCAGTTTCGCTTTTTCTCCGCCTGAAAACTCCGGCAGGTAATTACCCACCGGCTCCTCTACCGATTTTATTTTTCCCTCTTTAATGGCCACGCCTATAAGTATACTGGTAATACTTTTGGCCATGGAAAAAGAACCGGATTTGGAAGTATCGCTGTAACCATCCCAGTATTTTTCAAACAGCAGCGAATCATTTTTTATAACGGCTACACCTATTGACTGCAACCGCTCCAGCACCTGCTTCAACGTTTCGGGCAAAACAGGCTTATTGAAATTATCTGCCACAGGCCAGGGCTGTGGCTGGGCGGTAGCCACCGTATTATTAGAAAAAATTTTATAATCATCAATATCGGCGAAATTGTAGACTACCTCCTTAAACAACCATGTTTTACCGGAGATGAATGCATAACCGGAAAATACCAATACCAGGAAAATCAGGAAGTAAAAGAGCCGGCGCAGGATTTTTTTCATATTACAGTATTAGGGAGTTGAAATTACGGAGAATAGCTGATGTCTGATTTTGAGATGCCGGCCCTGCCATTCGGACGGGTCTGATTTCCTGTAAGCGCAATGGCTATTTAACTTTTTTAGCCTGGTGTCGGGGTATAAAGTTCAAAAATCGCAGCCTATTATCGGGTTCTAACCCGGCTCAAAGCTGGTAGCTACCAGCGCATAGCTGGTTTTTGGCTGTTTCACCGTTCTAAAGTAGCTTCGCAAGTCATTTTAAAAAGCTGATTCACCATTTAAATAGAAAATAGTATGGCATACGATGTTCTTGTTGTTGGTAGCGGGCCCGGCGGCTATGTAGCGGCTATCAGGGCTTCTCAACTTGGTTTTAAGACGGCTATCATTGAAAAAGAAAGCCTGGGGGGCATCTGCCTCAACTGGGGTTGTATACCCACCAAGGCCCTGTTAAAAAGCGCGCAGGTAATGGAGTATGTAAAACATGCCAAAGACTATGGTATTGAAGCAAGTGGCACGCATAATTTTGAAGCAGTTATTAAACGCAGCCGTGGCGTGGCAGATAAGATGAGCAAAGGCGTTCAGTTCCTGATGAAGAAGAATAAGATTGATGTTATCATGGGTTTTGGAAAACTGAAAGCCAAGGGCCAGGTAGAAGTTACCAAAGCAGATGGCAGCAAGGAAGCAGTAGAAGCCAAACATATCATTATTGCCACGGGTGCCCGCAGCCGCGAATTGCCCAACCTGAAACAGGATGGCAAAAAAGTAATCGGCTACCGCGAGGCCATGACCCTGCCCGTACAGCCCAAATCACTTATCGTTGTAGGCAGCGGCGCCATCGGCGTTGAGTTTGCTTATTTCTACAACAGCATGGGTACCAAGGTGACCATCGTGGAATTCCTGCCAAAAATTGTTCCCGTAGAAGACGATGATATTTCCAAAGAACTGGAAAAACAATTTAAGAAAAATGGTATTGAAGTAATGACCAATGCGTCGGTAGAATCACTGGATACTTCCGGCGACGGCGTTAAAGCAAAAGTAAAAACGGCCAATGGCGAAGTAACCCTGGAAGCAGATGTGGTGCTGAGCGCCGTTGGTATTGCTGCCAATATTGAAGGCATCGGGCTGGAAGAAACCGGTGTTAAAACAGACAAAGGCAAAATTGTAGTGGATAAATTCTACCAGACCAGCCTGCCCGGCGTGTATGCCATTGGGGATTGCGCCCCCGGCCCTGCCCTGGCACACGTAGCCAGCAAGGAAGGTATTATCTGTATAGAAAACATTGGCTACAACGAAAAGAAATACAACCACCAGCCGGAAGCCCTTGATTACGGCAATGTACCAGGCTGTACTTATTGCACACCGGAAATTGCCTCTGTTGGTTTTACAGAAAAAGCAGCTAAGGATGCCGGTTATGAAATTAAGGTAGGTAAGTTCCCGCTAAGCGCCAGCGGAAAGGCCAGCGCAGCAGGTGCTACTGAAGGTTTTGTAAAGGTTATTTTTGATGCCAAATACGGCGAATGGCTGGGTACACACATGATTGGTTACAATGTAACTGAAATCATTATTGAAACAGTGGTGGCCCGTAAACTGGAAACAACGCACCACGAAGTGCTGAACAGTATTCACCCCCACCCCACTATCAGCGAAAGTGTAAAAGATGCTATTGAAGTAGCCTACGGCGAAGCAATACATTTATAATAGACTGATTTTTAATAAGCTTACAAAGGCTACGGGAAAACCCGTAGCCTTTTTTTAGCACCCCCACCGTAAACTAAAAAAAGGCTTTTACCGTTGTAGCTCAAACCCGTACCAGCATGAAAAAAACCGTCTTATTCTTCTGTGTTTCACTGATTGCCTGCAGCAGCCTGCCGGCGCAGGACAAAGAAGAAAAATCGCCCGCTTACAGAAAATCTTTTACTGCCAAATTTGCCCCGGCCGGCCTGGGTATTGGCAAAATAACGTTTGGGGGCGAGTTTAATTTCAAGCGCAAACAGTCCATCACCCTCAACCTGGGTGTACCCTTTGATAAGATGCGCAGCATTACTTACGACGACAAATCAAGTGATATTACTTCCTCCGCAAAATCTGCCATGCTGGGTTACCGTTATTACCTCGGTAAAAAAGGGAGATCAGGTTTTTACGCAGAAGCCTACGCTAAATATGTGAAGTTTACCGCAGCCGGTTTCCTGAATGGCGATCTAAATGGTCAACCTGCAAAATTTGACAGCCATTTCAGTTATGAAGGCTATGGCGGTGGTATACAGATTGGCTACCAGTTTTATATTGCTAAAATAATTGCCTTGGATTTCTACCTGTTAGGGCCCGAAGCCAATGCAGCGAAATTCTCTTCCAGTTCTACAGATGTATACGACAATATTCCCTGGACGCTGGCAGATGCACAGCAAGCAGAAGCAGACATCAAAGACAACCTGAAAAAAATACCTTACCTGGGTGATAAGATAGCCGTAACTGTTGATACCAATGCCAAAAACGTATCCACCAGTTTTAGCGGATTCATGCCAGGCTTCCGCGCCGGGCTCTCAATAGGTATCCGGTTATAACTGCCAATACTATATTATCAAATTAATAAATAACAGCTGCCGGCGTACACCCACTCGCCGGCAGCTGTTTCATTGTATACATTTGCGCACCATGATAAAAATCACTGGTTATCAAAACATTCATTGATGTATTACCTTTGCACAACGATTACGGCCCAACTTCAAAAAATTGCCTGCCATGGTTCAACCTTCTGTTTGGGAAAAAGAGACATTTTTCTCGCATAAAGACGTCATTATTGTAGGCAGCGGTGTAGTGGGTTTATGGAGCGCCTATTACATGAAGAAAGCCAAACCCCAGGCAAAAATACTGGTGCTGGAACGTGGCATTATACCTACCGGTGCAAGCACGCGCAATGCGGGCTTTGCCTGTATTGGCAGCCCCACCGAACTGCTGGCAGACGCCCGGAAAATGGGCGAACAGAGCATGCTGGAAATTGTGGCCATGCGGTATGAAGGACTGCAGCGCATCAAAAAAGTGTTCGGCACCAAAGAAATTGAATATGAACGCTACGGTGGCTATGAACTGATAACCGACGAACAGTACAGCAAACTAAGGCAGTTAAAAAACGACCTGGGCTGGCTGAACATTACCCTGCGCAGGGCCATCAGGGATGAAAAAACATTCCGCATCGCCGATAAAAAAATAAAAGACTTTGGCTTTAAAAAAATCAGTCACCTGGTAGAAAGCAGGGCCGAGGCCCAATTGCATTCCGGTAAATTATTACAGGCACTGCTAAGAAAAGTGCAGGGCATGGGTGTGGAAATACTAACACAAACTGAAGTAAAACACTTCGAAAAAATCAACGAAAAAATAGTCATCCATAGCAATCTGCCGGTAAGCCTGTCGGCCGATCAATTGCTTATCTGCACCAATGGTTTTGCCAGCCAGCTACTTCCCAAAATTGATGTAGTACCGGTACGCGGACAGGTATTGGTCACCTCGCCCATAAAAAAATTGCATTTCAAAGGAGCTTTCCATTTCGATGAAGGCTTTTATTATTTCCGCAACCTGGGCAACCGTGTATTGCTGGGTGGAGCCCGCAACAGAGCCATCAAAGAAGAGATGTCTGCAGAAATGATTACTACCGATCTCATCCAGGACGAACTGGAACGCTTTCTGAAGGAAGTGATACTGCCCAAACAAAAGTTTACCATTGAACACCGTTGGAGTGGGATTATGGGTATGGGCAGCGGAAAATTTCCCATCGTCAAAAGAATTGAAAAAAATGTCTACTGTGCAGTGCGCATGAGTGGTATGGGTGTGGCTTTATCGCCTGTAGTGGGCGATATTGTGGCGCGGCAGATGCTGGGTAGTTAGTATACCGTATTGAGTACTTAGTATTCAGACAACAGACCAGGCGCAGCGAAATGTATTGGTATTTTTTTATTCCAAATCATATAAGGGAGGCAAACCACCAACAGCTAAAATCTAATAACTAACAACTGGCTCTTTGCCGGAAGTCTCAATACTATTATCTGTATACTAAGTACTGCATACTATTGCTTAACTACCTTCAGTGAGGTCTTATTTTTTCCGTCGCTGTATTGTATAGTGTACACCCCTTTGCTGAGAAATCTTACCCTGTCAAAATTCACCGTGTACATAACGCCCTCCTGCAGCTCCGTATTTTTTATTTCGATTGTTCTGCCATTCATGTCTACCAGGCGCAGGCTGCTATGCCCGGTAACAGGTGCTTTAATCAACACGTCCAGCTGGCTGTTAAAGGGAACCGGGTAAGCCTTGATCCAGCTGTTACCCAATATGGTTTGCTGATTTTTTAATGCCCGCTGCTGCTGTAAATCAAGATAGGCCAGCCGCATATTGGGAATGCCATAACCAAAACGGTAATCAGGATTGCTGTATTTGCTGGCGCTTTTCTGCAGCGCATTAATAATCTCCATATTGTTGAATTCCGGGAAAGCCTGCCAAAGACAAGCCACCAGTCCGCACATATTGGGATTGCTGAAAGAGGTGCCGTTCAGGTAAGCAGGTTCTCCTGTAACAGAGCTGGCTACAACTGCAGCTGCACCCACAGAAACCACATTGGGTTTTAGTTTACCCGCACCATTGGGCCCCCAGCTGCTGAAGCCCGCAATGCTGCCGTTTACATCAGTGGCCCCCACGGTTAATATACTATCGGCATCTGCCGGGCAAATCACATATTTGGCATCGGTTCCACTGCCACCTGAATTACCGGCACTATTGGTAACCAGAATACCTTTTCTTACCGCCATGCTGGCGCCAAGGCTTACCATTGACGTGTTGCCATCACGCTGTGCATAGCTATGGTCAAATGAATGATCGTCAAAATCACTGTAGCCCAGTGAGGAAGTGATAATATCTACACCGGCGCTGTCAGAAAATTCGGCAGCGGCAATCCAGTTGGCTTCTTCTACCGGGTACTCAGAATTTACATCTTCCGTGCGCAGCAACCAGTATTTTGACTTGGGGGCTGTACCCACTATCTTGCCGGGCCGGTTGGCAGCCAGTACAGATAAGCACCAGGCACCATGGGCGTTGTCTTCATTCACGCTTTGTTCATTGGCCACATAATCCCATTCGCCCAGTATTTGATTTTGCAGACGTATACTGTCAAACGCAATATTGCTTTTGTAATTGAAAAATCCACCATCCAGCACAGCTATCACCATTCCCTCGCCATGAAAGCCAAGGTTGTGCAGGTATGCTCCTTCGTGGATATTTACCTGGCCTGCATTGGTACCGTAATTGTAGGCATCTGTTACACCGGCCATACGGAAGGCAGTATTGAAATCATTGGGGGCGGCTGTTACCAGCTGCTGGTTAAACTCCTCCAGCTTTGTTTGCGCCGCTGGCACCGGTTGCGCCAGCCTCACGGCAACCGGATTTGTATTTTTTACGAAATAAAAAGTACTGATTTTTGCGAGTGCTGCTGCATCGTTTGTTCTGATGCATACCTGGTTCAGCCATTTGGAAGAATTCAGGACAATGACATTGGGCACCAGTTTAATACTGTCGAGGTAAGCTGCTGAAATAGGCAAATCAGCAGAATCTATGGAAATTTTATACCTGGCTCTACGGGCCAATGCCCTGGCAGATAAATAAGCAGATGGATTACTGAAACTGAAAGCAGTTCCTTTTTTATCTTTTAAACGGATGATGTACCGGCTGTACTGGGCATTTGCGGCGAAGGAAACAACCAGTCCGCACAAAACGAGCATCATATAATATTTCTTCATGCCGGCTTCTATTTGCTGTCTGCTAAAAAAATCAATTGTGGTTTATAATAGACAATTTTACCCCATATCCATTGTAATAAAAATTGCCGGGTACTGTATCGCACTTGATTCTCACCCCGGCATCCAGCTGGGCCCTGGCAATGGAGTCGCAGTTTTTGTTGGCAATATCCGTAGTGCCATCGCTGTCGCATTTAATTTTTGTTGTATCACATTTGCCATTGAGACAGTGAATCATTATACATTTTTGTGTAACATAACTGGTCTGGTACTCCCATGAAAACAAATCCTGAAAAACCTTTCCTACACCTTTTGCATAAACTTCATAAGAGCTGTTGTAGCTACTGAGGCTGTTTACATAAAAAGGTTTATTGTCCATGGAATCATGCTGC
>JANPGT010000252.1:0-2178 GCA_031424135.1 Chitinophagaceae bacterium | reverse complement strand
GGTATGAATTTTACCAGGTTCCTGGCTGCTGCTTCTGTTATTTTATTGGTAGGCAGCACTATTCTGAATTTCCTTTTTTATAATAAATACAAAGATTCTGTAGCCCGGCTGGATGAATTGATTGCCAGTAATACCGAAATGGCTAAGAATAATAACGCCATGCAGACCAGGCTGCAGCAATATGAAGTCAGTCTTGACCTGATCAAAGACAGCAATATGGTTATTATTGCTATGAAGGGGCAGCCGGTGGCACCACAGAGTCTTACTACGGTTTACTGGAACAAACAAACAAAAGATGTATTCCTGTTGGTAAATGCGTTACCCAAACCGGCAGAAGGCAAGCAATACCAGCTATGGGCCATTGTTGATGGTGTTCCTGTTGATGCAGGTATGCTGAAAACAAATGTTACTGATGGCCTGGTAAAAATGAGCAATATTCCCAAAGCACAGGCTTTTGCTATTACACTTGAAAATACAGGTGGTGCAAAAACGCCTACAATGCCTATTTATGTGGTGGGTAAAACCTAAGCCCGCTAATCCTTTCATTTTCCTCTTAAATGATTTAGTTTAGCAGAAAAATCAGTGTGGTTAAAAGAGTGTTAAGCAATGTTTTTTTTGCAATTGCCTGGACGGTCGCACTCCAGGTTTTATTATGCCTTCCCGGCACCGATCTTCCCACCGGGGGCGTATTTGATATTCCGAACCTGGATAAATTAGTACATGTATTTTTGTTTGCAGGCCTTACGGCCGTATGGTGTTATTACTATCATCTGAAGGGAAAAACACCCGGCAGACTGGCTGTTATTTTTTTTATAGTCTATCTTTTGTCGGCTGCCGACGGAATCATTATGGAGTTTGTTCAGCGCGATTATATCCCCAACCGTAGTTTTGACACCGTGGACATTATTGCAGATGTATTGGCCAGCAGCATTGCCTACGGTATCTGCAATATTAAATTGCTGAAAACCACTGTGTAAAAGAAAAGCCCCTGTAGAAACAGGGGCCGTTAACCAAAACTAACTGCTTATGAGAAAATTGACTGCTTATGAGAGAGAAATTTATAGTAAGTTTTTATCTGTCGTTTTCGTCTTCTTCCTATATAACGCAAATCAGGTGCCATTAGTATGACGGCGCAGGTTAAAAAAGGTTTAAACCAGTGTTGCGCAGTTTCCTGATTAATATACGTATCGGACTGATTTCTGGATGTAAAATCGCTGTAACCCTTTACCAGCAAGAGATGGCCTGCAGCAGTATCCACGGTCTTAATTCTTTGTTAAGGGAGCTGCATAAAAAAAGCACTTATACAAAGTGCTTTAATATGTAGAAATTTATCTACGTGTATCTTGAAATTATTTTCCCATCAATCCTTTTAGTGTATCCATAATGCCACCACCGCCGGAGTTGCCGCCTCCCGTAAACTGTTTTAAAATACCCTGAATATCAAGGCCGCCACCGCCTGCAGCCGGCTGCTGCTGACCGCCGCCGCCAACAAGACTTCCTATAATGCCCTGTATATCAAAACTGTTGTCGTTTACATCGTTTGTTTTGTGCACCAGCTTTTGCAAAACCATTGGAATCAGGCTGGCGGCAATGCCACTGGCAGCGCCTTCGTTCAAACCAAATTTGGCCATCAGATTTTGTATAAAACCACCAGAAATCTGTTGTGCCGCCGGGGTATTGGCGATGTCCCCTCCCTGGGTATTGAAAAGACTAACTACATCCTGCGTATTGCCGCTGGCAATCATATTTTTCAGTCCATCCATAATAGAACTGCTGGCCATAGATACCGCAGCATCATTGTGCTCATTGGGTATGGCAGGGTTGTCTATAATAGCAGTGCCCGCATTTTGTTTAATGAGGTCTAAAAGATTCTCCAGCATAAAAATTGAGTTTTAGTTATAAGTAAGTTAGAATTAAAATGCAGAAGGTTGCAAGATCACCACGTTATTTTTTACAAACAGCGCTGCTGCCACCAGGTGTGTTGAACGCAGGCAGGCTTTTTTTTGTTATTGCTGTTTTGTCATTTTTTCTGCATTCTCTGCAAACTGGAGTTTATCAATCAGTTCCTTTATCTCACCATTTAATACGGCATCCAGGTTATACAATGTAAGACCAATGCGATGATCGGTTACCCGCCCCTGCGGAAAGTTATAGGTGCGTATTTTGGCACTGCGGTCG
>JANPGT010000251.1:0-3098 GCA_031424135.1 Chitinophagaceae bacterium | reverse complement strand
CTCCTTCACGGCCTTTGCGGTGCGTGTCAGTGGCCTGGTTACAGATGACAAGGGTAATCCGCTTCCATACGCGTCAGTATTTGTAAAAGGCACCACCCTGGGAACTACCGCTAACAACCAGGGTAAATATTTTCTTGACCTGGAGCCCGGCAATTATACCATTACCTGCCAGCACGTAGGTTATACCCGGCAGGAAAATGCAATTGTGGTAATCAATGGCAGTAATCAATTGGATTTCCGGTTATTGCTGCAGCAGACCACTATGAAGGAAGTAATAGTGAGGGCCGGGGCCGAGGACCCCGCCTACGAGATTATCCGCAATGCCATCAAAAAGAAAAAAGACTATGTAGAGCCGCTGGATTCTTTTACCTGTGAAGCCTATATAAAAACGCTGATACGTACCCGTAAAGTGCCCAAAAAAATACTCGGACAAAAAATAGAACCCTCAGACAGGAAAGATATGGGTGTCGATTCTGCCGGCAGGGGCATTATTTACCTGTCGGAATCACTCACCAAAATTGCTTCTAAAAAGCCGGGTAAAGCCAAACTGGAAGTATTGTCCGGCAGGGAAAGCGGTTCAAATGGTTTTGGCTTCAATTTCCCCACCTTTACCAATTTCTACAATAACAATGTGAACGTATTTGCCATGCAGCAGCTGAGCCCCCGTGGCTTTGTATCTCCCATTGCAGACGGTGCACTTAACTATTACCGTTATAAATACCTGGGCTCTTTTTTTGAAGACGGCAAAGAAATCAACCAGATAAAAGTTATTCCGCGGCGCAAATACGAGCCGCTTTTTTCCGGTACGATAAATATTACAGAAGGCGACTGGCGCATTCACAGCCTTGACCTCCTCCTGCTGAAAGAATCGCAGCTGCAGATACTGGATACCCTGGTCATCAAACAGATTCATGTGCCCATTGGGAACGATGTGTGGCAGACAAAAGATCAAACCATTTATTTCACTTTTAACCTGCTGGGTTTTGATGCCGTTGGTAATTTTCTGAATGTCTATAATAAATACGATGTGACGCCGCAGTTTTCCAAAAAATATTTCAACAATGTGGTGATGGCGTACGATACGGCGGCCAACAAGAAGACAAGGCAGTACTGGGATTCTATAAGGCCCGTACCGCTGGAAGTGGAGGAGGCGAAGAATTACAAAATAAAAGACAGCGCCTTCCTGGCGCAGCGCGATTCTTCCCGCTCCAAACACGCCATAGATTCCATGCGCAGAAAACAGGGCAGGGTTACCGCCATGAAACTGTTGTGGCAGGGGTATACAAGATCTAATTTCAACCCGGACCATCCGTTTTCTTACACCTGGCAGCCACTGCTGAAGAACCTGTACTACAACACAGTGGAGGGAGTAGCAGTAAATGCAGAAGCTACTTTCAGGAAATCTTTCCCGGCATTGAAACAGCAAATCAGTTTTACACCGCATATCAGGTATGGATTCAGCAATAGCCACCTGAATGCCTGGGGAACGCTGGTATTCAGCAAACGGGTGTTTAACAGGGATGCAGATGGTATGGGCGGTACTGCCAGCCGCAGCAGCTGGACTTTTGCCGGGGGCAAACGCATTAACCAGTTCAATAAAGACAATCCCATTACACCGCTTTTTAACAGCGTGTATACCCTGCTGTTCAAACGCAATTACATGAAACTGTATGAAAATTATTTTGGGTATACTGCCTGGAACAAGCGCTTCGACAATGACCTGCGGATCACCGCCGATATTTTATATGAAGACAGGTTGCCGCTGGAAAACACTACAGACTATTCACTGATTAAATACAACGACCGGTTCTTTACACCTAATTACCCGTTTGAAAAAATAGCCACACAGTTTACCCGTCACCAGGCGCTGGTAGCAGGTATTGCGCTGCAATTTAAACCGGGGCAGAAATACGTACAGTTTCCAAGAGGTAAGATGGCGGTGGGCTCAAAATATCCAACGCTGTCTCTCAGCTATTACAAAGGCATTGAAAATGTATTGGGCAGCGATGTGAATTTCGATAAGTGGAAATTCGCGGTTTGGGATGAAAAGAATTTCAAGCTGCTGGGTTCGCTCAAATATAATTTCAGTGTGGGTGGTTTTCTGAACAGTAAAAAAGTGTTTATCCAGGATTACCAGCATTTTAATGGCAACCAGGTGTTTTATGCCAGTCCTTATGTAAACAGTTTTCAGCTGGCGCCTTATTATGCCAACAGTACTACCGCAGCTTTTTATGCAGTAGGTAATATTGAGCATCATTTCAACGGGCTGCTCACCAACAAGATTCCTTTTTTCCGCAAACTGAATTGGCACCTGGTGGCTGGTTCCAATGCATTTTACGTAAATACCAATAACAATTATGTAGAGGCTTTTGCCGGACTGGAAAATATATTCAAGCTGATACGTGTAGATGTGGTGGCATCTTATCTTAACGGCAATACCGGCCTGGTAGGGGTGCGTGTTGGTTTTGGCGGATTGCTGGGCAGTAATATTAGTTTTAAATAATTTTTTTTCTTGGATGCCTCCCATTTTTTTGTAACGGCAAAGGTAAATTTCTTGTTTTCCCGGGTGCTTATGTGTTAAGAAATTTATTTTTTGCGCAGGAAATGGTAATTAAGAAAAAATATTTTTTTTAGAAACTCAACATGGTCAAACACGACAGCATTTTTGCCCGACTGTAATTGAAACACAGTACCCGACATTCGCCCCCTACTATGTAAAGCGGTCACGGCGATTTGCCGACTTTTACATTGTCCATTTCTATTTCTCTAAATGTACCTTTCGCAATTCAGAATGACGCTGAAAGGGAAATAAATTTACTTTTCGCAACTCATAACGGTCATGGCGCAATTCAGCATTTACCATTTGCAACTCGTAATGATCATTGCACAACTCAGCATTTACCATTTGCAACTCATAATGGTCATTGCGCAACTCATAATTTACCATTTCCAACTCATAATGGTCATTGCACAACTCAGCATTTACCATTTGCAACTCGTAATGGCCATTGCACAACTCAGCATTTACCATTTGCAACTCATAATGGTCATTGCGCAATTCAGCATTTACCATTTCCAACTCATAATGGTCATTGCAC
>JANPGT010000250.1:0-14102 GCA_031424135.1 Chitinophagaceae bacterium | reverse complement strand
TTCCCTGCTTGCAGGACTGACAAAAACAAACGCCATTTTTACAATAATGGGCTATGTCACTTTTCTTTACAGTACCTGGGCCATCGGGCAGTTTTATGATAAAAAGAAAATGAGCAGTTATGCAAAATCATTTTTTGCATATGTGCTGGGCGCTGTTTTGTTTTACGTGCTGTTAATTATCGCCGGGCTACTGGCAGACTATGTAAAAAATAAGTGATGGCAACATTCTGCACCCGCTGACTAAAGCAGGCTGCTCCCCGGCGTTCACCCAAATAGAAAAAATTGACAACTACAGTAAAAATTAAAACCATTTATACCTGCTCCCTGGAAACAGCTTTCAAGACGCCTATGCTTTGCGATATTTCAAAAGTGCACACAGGCTTTGGCCTGATGCCCAAAGTAACGCATTGTACCGACGACGAACATTGGGGCCAGCCAGGGTATAGCAAAAAAGTATTTGTTGCAAAGTCGCTTACACAAAAAGGTGGCTGGGGCTCTGTTGACCGGGTAATTGAACGGGTAGAAAATAGTTATTGGAAAATTGAAGTAAGCGATTTTAAATCCTGGATGCTGGGATTTACAAAATTTGTGGGAGAATGGCGTACCACTGAACTGGTAACCAGCCGCATTTTAATAGAATATACCTATACTTTGCATTCAGGCATTGCCTTATTATATCCTTTTAACTGGCTATTTGCAAAAACCTTCTGGCGGGTGTACATGAACAGGGTGCTGGAAAATATAAGGACAATGGCTTATAGCAACGAGCCTTATTTGTACCCCTGAAGAGAAACGGAGAAAGCTCCACATCAGCTTTTATGTATACTTTTAGTGTCGTTTCCAGAATAACGCAAACAAATGATTTTTGTATTCACGCAAGTCCCCACAAAAGACAATAAGCTAACATTGCGATGAAAAAACCTTTCCTCCAAACACAAACTTTCCCTGTTCTGGTTATGATACTATTGGTGAGTTCCTGTAACGGGCAAGCTAAAACCTCAGCATCAAATGCCAGTGGCAATGAGCCAGGGAAAATCACGGCTGAACACCCAAAACTTATAAAGACGCAGGGCTCCAGGCAGTCTGACAATGTGCGGTGCGGACTGCAGGATAAAGCGGGAAATCTCTGGTTCGGTACAACAGGAGAAGGCGTGTACCGCTACGATGGGAAATCGTTTACACAATTTACAAAGAAGGACGGTTTGTGCAGTAATTCGGTCTGGTCTATACTGCAGGACAAGACCGGGAATATCTGGTTCGGAACAACCGATGGTATTTGCCGCTACGATGGAAAGAATATTGTCGGCATTGCCATCAGCGGCGCTTTTTTACCCTCGATCGGCAATAACGATTATTATAATAAGCAGTCCACAAAAAATACCGTGTGGAGTATGTTGCAGGATAAAAGTGGAAAAATCTGGTTCGGTACCGGCGATGGCGTTTATTGCTATAATGGAAGTTCTTTTACCCGCTTCTTAGACAACCCCAGTGTCATCAATAAGCAAGGGCTTCATCTTAAAATGATAGACTGTATGCTGGAAGATAAAAAGGGAAACATATGGTTTGCTTCCGGAATGCCACCCGGAGAAGAAGGCATTTGCCTTTACGATGGAAAATCCATCAGCAGTTTTAAACCCAATGGCGACGGCTGGATTCGTTATATAACTGCAGATAAAAAGGGAAACATATGGTTTGCAGTAAGACAACACGGAAATTTTATTTATGACGGAAATAAATTCACCAATTTTACGGAGAAAGCCGGACTTGGAAATCTTATACTGTCAGACAAATCAGGCAATACCTGGTTCACCGGCGAAGAGGATGACAATGGGATTACCAACAAGCGTGGTTTATGGCGTTACGATGGTAAAAACTTTCAAAATTTTACCGAAAAAGATGGCATGGGCAACTATTTTGCCTGGTGTATGATAGAAGACAGCAAGGGAAATATCTGGATAGGCACCAGGAACACCGGTCTGTACAGGTTCGATGGAAAATCCTTTACCAGTTTTTCTGAATAAACGAAGTATAGAAATCCGGTATACACTCCGCCTTGAAACCATACAACTATAATTTTTACTGATGAAACAGGAAGCCCTATTGAGTATTGGCCAATTTTCACCAACAGACATAATCCTGTTTGAAAAATGCTGCACCCAAAAGACGCTTAGGAAGAACGATGTCTTACTGGAGGAGGGCGCTGTGTGCAGGTCTTTTTTTTATATCCTTTCGGGCAGTTGTTATCAAGCGCAGGAAGGCGAAATAACAGAAAACATTATTGACCTGCACCTTGAGAAAGAATGGATGTTCAATCACCGGAGCCTGGTAGAACAATCGCCTTCCACAACTTCCATCAGGGCTTTTACGAAATCGGAAGTTATGGAACTAAGCCTGGACAGTCTTCACCGCTTAATAACCCAATCGCCCGCATTCCTCCAGTTCGGCAGCATCCTTAATCAAACCGGTAACAGAACATATCTTTTTGACAATGCATTCAACCCGGCGCAGAAATACCAGTACATCCAAAAAGCCAAACCGATGATTGCACAGGTATTTCCCATTAAAATGATTGCCGCTTACCTTAAAATTGCACCGGAGACGCTTAGCAGGGTAAGAGCCAACTATTGAATTTCCTGATTCAAATCAAGCCCGGTTCATTGAAAAATCTTCATTTTTGTAAAAAACAATATGCTTACAGATATCCACCCCAAGCTGCCCATGCGCAATAAGGCCATTACTAAAGACTATTATATAAACCAACTGGGCTTTAAAAATATTGGCGCTGCAGATTATGACGGCTACCTGATGGTACAGAAAGACAATATTCAAATTCATTTCTTTGAATTTGCAGCCCTCGACCCCAAAGAGAACTATGGACAGGTCTATATCCGCACCAATGCTATTGACAAACTTTATCAATCAATGCTGGACAATAAAATAAGCATTCACCCGGCGGGGAGTTTGCAGCAAAAGCCCTGGGGACAAAAAGAATTTGCCCTGCTTGACCCGGATAACAATTTGCTTACTTTTGGTCAATCTGTATAAGGACGGCAGGACACCACCCTGCCAATTTGAAAAAACAAATCAATGACACCCACATTTTTTGCCAAACCCTCCGATTTCAGAAAATGGTTACAAAAAAACCACCAAAAAGAAACTGAACTACTGGTGGGTTTTTATAAGGTGGGCAGCGGACATTCCAGTATCAGCTGGCCGCAATCGGTTGATCAAGCCCTTTGTTTCGGGTGGATAGACGGTGTCCGCACCTCCATAGACCAGCACAGCTATACCATTCGTTTTACACAAAGAAAAGCAACCAGCATATGGAGTGCTGTTAATATTAAGAAAATAGAAGTCCTGACCCAAAAAGGGCTGATGCAAGCAGCAGGGCTGGCCAGTTTTGAAAAAAGAACAGCCGCCAAATCCGGTATATATGCATTTGAAAATGAAGAAAAGGGGCTTTCCAAAAATTTTGAAAAATTATTTAAAGCAAATAAAAAGGCATGGCAATATTTTCAATCACTTGCTGCCTCCTACAAAAAAAACTCTACCCATTGGGTAATGACTGCCAGGCAGGAAACCACACAGCTAAAACGGCTACAGCAACTTATCGCGGACAGCGAACTGGGCATCAACCAATGGAAAGACAATAAATACAAGAAAAATTACAAGTAGCAACACTAATAACTGCCGCCCCCCCGGCTTTATGCCGTTACGGCTTGCCTGGTGGACGCAGGAAATATTTGGGCGATAAGCCCGGTTTCACGAACTTCCTCCAAAACTATTCCATCACATTTTAACTTACCTGTATGATAGTAACCTACGTAACCTTTAACGGCAATACAGAAGCGGCTTTTGATTTTTACAAAACTGCACTGGGTGGTACCATTACCAATCTTCAACGTTTCAGCGACTATGCCCATGGGGGTAAATTACCTGAAGCAGACCAGAAAAAAATCATGCATATTGCTTTAGAGGCGCCGGATAATGTGAAACTGATGGGCAATGATCACCTTGACTATATGGGCGGACCTTTTAATGCCGGCAACAATTTCTCTCTGTCATTTCACCCCGACAGCAAAGAACAGGCAGACAAATTATTTAACAGCCTTTCTGCAGGCGGAACGGTAACGATGCCCATGAGCGTGGCACCCTGGGGTGATTATTTCGGCATGTTTACTGACAAATTTGGCATAAAATGGATGATTAATCACCGCAAGGTATAAGCAGGTTTCCTGTAGTCTTCAATAGAAATACCGGCAGATAAAACGGCTACAACCGCCAAACTAAATGAAAAAGCAATTGTTTTTACCCGCCATACTCAGCGCTGCATTATTTTTTGCCTGCGAAGCAGCAACAAAGCAATCGCCGTCAATTGGCCTGCCGGGTATGAACAGGAATGCATTCATAGATGACAGTATTCCTGTTTACCAATCAAATAATCTAATCGTCCTGCAACTGACAGGGCATATTTACCAGCACATTTCTTTTATGCAGACCAACGATTTTGGTAAAGTGGACTGCAACGGTATGATTGCAGTAAATGATCATGAGGCCGTTGTTTTTGACAGCCCAGCCAATGATGAAAGCGCAGAAGAACTCATCAATTTTTTAACACAGCAACGGAAGTACCGGATAAAGGCCGTCATCCCCACCCATTTTCATGAAGATTGTGTAGGTGGATTGGAGGCTTTCAACAAACATCATATACCCGCCTATGCTTCCAATGCCACGCTGTTCTTGCTGAAAAACAAGGGCAAGCAGTTTTCTGTTCCTATACATGGTTTTAAAGACAGTATTTTTTTCAATATTGGCGGTAAGAAAGTATACGCAAAATATTTTGGCGAAGGCCATACAAAAGATAATATTATAGGTTACTTTCCTGACGACAAAGCTGTTTTCGGCGGTTGCCTGATAAAAGAAACCGGTGCAGGCAAAGGCTACCTGGAAGATGCCAATACCAGCGCCTGGCCACAAACAGTGAGCAGGCTGCAACAAGCTTATCCCGAAACCCGCATTGTAATTCCCGGGCATGGCAAAAGCGGTGGTATTGAATTACTGGATTATACCATACGGCTGTTCAAATAAGAAGCGCCTGCCCTTTATCCCGTATCTTCCGAAAATTAAACACCTTACCATGATAAAATATCTCTTTACCGTACTCAACATCACCTTAACAGTTTTTTGGGCCAGCGCACAATCCAATTTTATTAAGGCAATTGTGATCAACAAATCCGGAGACAGTATTTCGGGCAATCTTGATTACCGCAACTGGAAATCCAACCCACAGTATATTAGTTTCATAAACAGTGCTGGAGAGAAACAGCGTTTCGATGCCGCTGCTATTGGCGGGTTCTATATTCCCTCAGTGAATGAAACGTATACCAGTTATACCGTCACCATGGACATGCTGCCGGGAGACCAGGACGAAGCACTTAAAAACACCGCTGTTGATTCACCCTTACTTACAAGAACCGTCTTTCTGCTGCAACTTATCAAGCACCCGTCTGCACGGCTGTACCAGTTTTCGGGGAACCACAAAGAACATTTCTTTTACGCTGCCGGAAATGATGCCCCCATTGAACTGCTACACCATTATACATACGATGAAGGCGCCGGAAAAGTAGTCAGCAACGATACTTACAAAGAGCAATTGTCCGGTTTTTTTTCTAGCTGTGAGCCCGTTGCCAACAAGGCGCGGACCACAAAATTTTCAGGAAAAGACATCCAGGGTATATTGCTGGCGTACCTGCAATGCAGCGCCCCGGGAACAGTAGCAGATATTAAAAAGAAAGACTCTGTCTCCATAAAATTTGGCATAGTGGCTGGCGCAATGATAAATAGTTTTGAATTTATCGGGCCAGACAGTCAGCTGGCCGATGCCAATTATAGCGGCAATACATCCCCGGTTTTGGGCGTGTCATTAGACATGGGTTTATCCCGTAACCGTAATAGTTGGCACATCGTTAATGAAATCATTTATAAATCATATAAAACCAGTAGCCGCTTTACCAAACCCTATGGTAATGGATACACGGTTTCCAGTGATGTACAGCTGCAATTTTCTTACGCACAGCTAAACACCCTGCTCAGGTACGTATTTCAATCAAAAAAAAGCATTAAACCGTTCCTTGAAGCGGGTATTGCCAATGCGTTTATGGTTGCCCAGCACAAAAACACCTGGCACAATGTATACTCATTTGCCTCCGAAGAGACCCTCAAAGCATTTGACGGCCCGGCTACATATGAATTTTTGCTGCAGGGCGGCGCAGGTATAAGCTACCGGCGCACCAGCTTTGAATGCAGGTATAGCGCCAATAAAAAAGGATTTTCGCCCTACCATACCCTGGACACCAATCCAACATCTATCCAGGCATTATTTACTTACCAGTTTTGAATATCCTGTCTGTAAACGGGCCATCACCAGCAACCGGTATGCGGACAGCACAACTGACCGCACACTGATTTTTTTATATCTTTAAGCCAGCATTGACAGTTAAAAGTGCAAAGGAAGCCTGCCAGGGGCGATGCTGTAAAACAACAAAAGATAAAAAACCCGGATACAACTCAACTGCAAAATCTTTTACCATGTTAGCAAAAGCACCGGTTGCTCCCAATGTAGATGCCTATATCGCCGGCTTTCCGGCCAGTACCCAAAAACTGCTGCAGCAGGTAAGAGCTGCCATTATAAAAGCGGCGCCGGGTGCAGAAGAAGGCATCAGCTATGGTATGCCCGCATATAAAAAAGAAGGCATGCTGGTTTTTTTCGCGGGCTATAATAAACATATCGGCTTCTACCCCACTCCATCGGGTATTGTTAACTTTAAAAAAGAGCTGGCCGGGTATACCTGCTCCAAAGGCGCCATCCAGTTTCCCATTGACCAGCCAATACCCCTGAAACTGGTGGCCAGCATTGTAAAATTCAGGCTGGCCGAAAACAAAGAGAAAGCCGCCTTAAAAACAAAAAAGAAAAAATAAATAGTTTAGACGATTTCACCTGCTAAAAAATCATTGATGACACAGACCGACTGGATTGGATTTATTGGTGTTACCATTTTATTGATTGCGTATTTCCTGAACCTCTTTGATATACTGCCCAGGCACAGCCTGCTCTATATCTTTTTAAACCTAACCGGTGCCGGCATGGCCTGCTTTGCTGCCATACTATTAAAATACCTGCCCTTTATTATCCTGGAAGGCAGCTGGACCCTGGTTTCTGTTATAGGACTGCTGAACTATTCCTGGAAAAAAATCAGGAAAACGGTATAACCTGATTGCCAGCCCTGCCATTTGTTCACTGCAAAAAAAATCCGTTCACAATGTCCAATAGCGGCCATGCCATTTGTTGTACCTGTATAAACAATACATTTACTAACTTTTAAACATTGCACAATGGACGAGTACATTTTAATTTTCAGGCACGAAGACGGGCAGAAAGTTGCTTCCCCTGAACAAATACAGGTATGGATGAAACAAACCATGGACTGGATTGGCAGCATTGCGGCACAGAACAAATTTGTTGCAGGTAATGGACTGCCTTTTACAGACAGCCGGGTGGTGTGGCACAACAACATAGTCACCAACGGCCCTTTTGGAGAAATAAAGGAAACCATCGGGGGCTATATTACGGTAAAAGCAGGTTCAGTGGATGAAGCCGTTGAATTTGCCAAAGGCTGCCCCGTATTGCAGGGAGAGGGTAACAGCGTGGAAGTAAGAAAAATTGCCAAAGGAGATGGTGTTCATTAAAAAAGCAAACGTCTTTCTGTTATTTGCAGAAAGACGTTTTTATATATGCAGCAGCAGGAACTGATACCCCACTTGTTCAGGACGGAATACAGGAAAATTATTTCTGTACTCAGCTGCCGTTTTGGTTTTGACGAACTGGCCATTGCAGAAGATATTACCAGCGAAACTTTTCTTACGGCCGCTCAAACCTGGAGTTTTAAAGGCATCCCCCCTGACCCCGTAGCCTGGCTGTATACTGTAGCTAAAAACAAGGCTAAAAATCATTTACAGCGAACAAATTTCTTTGCCGGTAAAATTGCACCCACCCTGAAAGCTGCGGCAGAAGAAAACGCAGCAACTGATATTGATTTGTCGCCACAGAATATCAGCGACAGCCAGTTGCAGATGCTGTTTGCCATTTGCCATCCTTCCATTTCCACAGAAGCACAGACAGGACTGGCGCTGCGCATTCTCTGTGGTTTTGGCATTGAAGAAATTGCTGTTGCTTTTCTCAGCAATAAAGAAACCATCAACAAAAGATTGTTCAGGGCCAGGGAGAAACTGCGGCAGGAAAAAGTGCAGATCATATTTCCTGCGGGAGATGAAATTGACGCCCGGCTGGATACCGTACTGCAAACACTGTATTTACTTTTTAATGAAGGCTATTATTCTGAAAGCAATAACAGCGTGCTGCGCGAAGATCTTTGCCTGGAAGCCATGCGGCTGAACTACCTGTTGCTGGAAAACGAACAAACCAGATTGCCGCGGGTGAACGCACTGCTTGCACTGATGTGCTTTCACGCTTCCCGTTTTGCTGCACGCAGGAATAACAATGGCGCCATCGTTTTGTACCAGGACCAGGATGCAACCCTATGGAATGAAGCATTGATTACCCGGGGGGCCCTGCTGCTGAAGGAAGCGTCTACAGGCAATACACTTTCAAAATACCACCTGGAAGCATCTATCGCCTACTGGCATACAAAGCAAAGGGACAGCCCGGAAAAATGGGAGCATATTCTGCAATTGTACAACCGGCTGCTGCAGCTGGCGTATTCACCCATAGCAGCATTGAACCGAACGTATGCCCTGGCTAAAGTGGCCGGTAAACCAGCGGCCATTGCTGAAGCGGAGAAATTACAGTTAACCAATAACCATTTTTATTTTGCATTGCTGGGTGAACTTTATACCGGCATCAATACCCCAAAAGCCAAAGCCCATTTTGAACAGGCAATGGCACTGGCAAAAACTACAACAGACAGGGAAATCATGCAAATGAAAATAAATAGTATTACGCCTGTATAAATAACAACGGGCCAATGCACACAGTTTTGTAAAAAATATTTTTCGTATTGTGTGCCTGCAGTAACTTACCGCTATGAACGCAACCCAACAAATACTACCTGCGGTAGCCGCTGCTATTTTTAATGCGCAGGGAGAAATATTGCTGCAAAAAAGAAAAGATGTACAGCAATGGGGACTTATCTCCGGCCATGTTGAATTTGGGGAGACCATCGAAAATGCCGTGCTGCGCGAAATACAGGAAGAAACAAATGTGGATGCCAGCATAGTACGCTGTATTGGCATTTACTCCTCCCCCGCTTCCCAAACCTATAATTACAAAGACATAACAGTTCAATACATTACTTCCTATTTCGAAGCAAGGCTAAATGGTAATATTCTTCCCGGCTATTCCAATAACGAAACCGAAGCATTACAATTTTTCCCGACCACCCAATTGCCTGCCAACCTGGCCCCCATGCACCCGGCCTGGTTATCGGATGCATTGGCCGGTCAAACAGCGGTTTTTATACGGTAAGCAATTATTACAAATAGTTTTCCCCGATTGTCTGTCCTTGTCCATATAAAAGCCTCCGTGCCTGCGTACAAACCTCATTTACCGCTGTGGTGAAAAAACTGCAAGAAGTCTTTCCAAAAATACCTACAGTAAAAATGCCTGCCCCATTAACAGATTCGTTATTTTAGGCAAAAGAAACGCCATGAAAAAACGATTGCTTTCCCTGGTGCTGCTGTCCACCGTACTGTTATCGCAGGCGCAGCAGAAGACCCGGCTGATAGTAAGAGGCGATGATATGGGCTACGCGCACTCCGGTAACCAGGCACTTATAAAATGTTACAAAGAAGGCATTGAGACCTCCATAGAAGTGATAGTACCCTCACCCTGGTTTCCGGAAGCTGTGAAAATGCTGCAGGAAAATCCCGGTGTAGACGTGGGCATTCACCTGGCGCTTACCAGTGAATGGGAAAATGTGAAATGGCGGCCCCTGACCAATTGCCCCAGCCTGCAGGACAGCAATGGTTATTTCCTGCCCATGGTCTTTCCCAATAAAAACTACCCCGGCAAAGCCATTTCAGAAAATAAATGGACGATGGCAGACATCGAAAAAGAATTCAGGGCACAGATAGAACTGGCCCTGAAAAAAATTCCGCGCATCAGCCATCTTTCCTCACATATGGGTTGCACCTATTTAAATGATGCCGTAAGAGCGCTTACCAGAAAACTGGCAAAAGAATACAGGATACCGGTAGACCCCGAACCGGACCAGGTGAGCATGGCAGGCTATGAAGGCCCGCACAAAACGGCTGCTGAAAAAATACAGGCTTTTATCAATATGCTGAATAAACTGGAACCCGGCAAGACCTATATTTTTGTTGAGCATCCCGGCTTCGACAATGAAGAATTGCGGGCCATCTACCATATTGGCTACGAAGATGTGGCAGCAGACCGCCAGGGCGTTACAGACACTTTTACCAATGAAAAAATAAAGGCCCTGATTAAAGAAAAAGGGATAGCGCTGATTGGATATAAAGATTTGGTGAAATAGCCTTCGGTAACCATGCGCCTATTACCATGCTGATCAAAATGTAAAGAACGATCATACCATGAGCAAAGCCCTTCCACCCAAAAAAAACAGTAAGAAAGTGGCACCAGCAGCGGCAGCGGTAAATGCACTGGCAGCAGCACCGGTGCTCACTGCCAGTGCATTTACCGCAGCATTGTTGAAAATGCAGTCTGCCAAACACAAAGAAAGCATTCAGCGCTATTTTAAAACCGGCGAAGCAGGCCATGGCGCAGGCGATACATTTATTGGTGTGAAAATGGGGCAGCTGTTTGCACTGGCAAAAACCTTTCTTGATATGCCTGTTGCTGAAATAGAAAAATTACTGGAAAGTAATATCCACGAGGCAAGGGCAGGTGCCGTAAGTATTATGGACAAGGCTTCGCGCAGCAAAAAAACAACGGAAGCCCGCAGGAAAGAATTGTTTGATTTATACATGCGGCGGCACGACCGTATCAATAACTGGGATCTTGTAGACCTCGGCTGCCTGCACATGACCGGCCATTACCTGCTGGGTAAACCGCACACAATACTGTACAAAATGGCCCGTTCGAAAGACATATGGAAGCGCCGTACCGCCATTGTTACTACCTGTACTTTTATAAGGCAGGGCGATACCAGCGATGCTTTTGCCATTGCCGAAATATTAATGCACGATAAAGAAGATCTGATACACAAAGCTACCGGCTGGATGCTGCGCTTTGCAGGTGATAAAGAACACAAAAAATTATTGCAGCTGCTGGATAAACACGCCGCTACCATGCCCCGCACCATGCTGCGCTACAGTATTGAAAAATTTGATAAAAAGAAAAGAGACTATTATATGGCGATGAAGAAAAAGGCGGGCTAGGCATTTTATTGTTAAGCAGGCGCTCTGCATTTACAATAGACGCAATACACCCTTAAATTGTCGCAGCAACACCTTATAGAAAATACCCGTCCTGATTATGTTTGTGTTGCTAAAAAATAAATCCTGCCGGCAGGGCGCAAAAAATCACCAAAAAGATTACTATGAGCAAACAAAAAATCAAACCCTTCCTGTGGTTTAACAATAACCTGGAAGAAGCCATGAATTTTTACGCCGCCATTTTTAAGAATGCACAGTTTGATATTCTTTCGCGTTGGGGAGAAGGTGGCATGGGGCCAAAAGGCGCGGTAATGTCGGCCGTCTTTGAACTGGAGGGCCAGCAATTTATGGCGCTTAACGGAGGGCCTATGTTCAGCTTTACGGAAGCTATTTCCTTTTTTATAAGCTGTGATGCGCAGGAAGAAGTAGATAGGTACTGGGAGCGTTTGTCTGAAGGCGGTACCAAATCAAGGTGTGGGTGGCTGAAAGACAAGTTTGGCCTCTCCTGGCAGGTAGTACCCACAAAACTGGGCGATCTATTGCAAAGCAAAGAGCCCGGCGTTTCAGGGCGGGTGATGCAGGCCATGATGCAGATGGATAAAATTATTATTGCAGATTTGGAAAAAGCAGCGGCGCAAAAGTAAACCTGGTACATGTAAGGGCGCGGTGTTGAACCACGGAAGGAGGTGACCAGACGCCCGCACAGTTTTAATTCTGTTATACGCCACTGCCATTTCAGATGGACGTCTTAACAGCCTGAAATAAAAAGCAAAGCGCTCAATAAATAGCCCCTTGAAACCGTAGTGACACAGTAACGCCGTGGTTGAACAGCGGCAGACAATAAATATTTCATGCCCATGAGTTACTACACAGACTGTATGACCAAAATTTATGCACAGCATTTTCCGAAGCCGCAACAGGTGGAAAGGATTGTGCAGGCAAAGCAGTTCATAGATGCCCATGCCTGCGACAATATCAGCCTCCATGATATGGCAGGCAGTGCCTGTCTTTCTGTATTTCATTTTACCCGGCTTTTCAAAAGATGCTATGGCTGCACGCCCCACCAGTACCTCAGCTCCGTAAGAATCAGCAAGGCTAAAAAACTGCTGGCAGCAGGTGTAACGGTTACCAATACTGGCTTTTCTACCGGCTATACCAGCATCACCTCGTTTACAGGATTGTTTAAAAAAATGACGGGCACCACGCCGCTTGCCTACCGGCAAAAAAAGCAATTTTCGAGAGCCTTATAATTAGTTTTATCAGGAGCTTTGCTGTACAAAAATCATCAGCATGAAAATAAGGCTAACCAGTATTACGGTAGACAACCAGGACAAGGCCCTTCAATTTTATACAGACAAGCTGGGCTTTGTAAAGAAAACAGAAATTCCTATGGGAGAACACAGGTGGTTAACTGTAGTGGCGCCGGATGAGCAGGACGGCGTGGAACTGGTGCTGGAACCGCTGGGTTTTGCACCAGCGAAGGTGTACCAGCAGGCGCTTTTCCAGGCAGGCATACCGGTTACTGCGTTCTATTCAGCAGACATTGAAAAAGAATATGAGCGGCTGCTGCAAGCCGGCGTTGTTTTCAGTATGCCACCAACAGTTGCAGGTACCGTAAAACTGGTGGTTTTTAACGATACCTGCGGCAATCATATACAGCTTTTTCAACCGTTGTAATTGCCCCACCCATACAAAAAAGGCTACGGCATCTACTTAGCCCTTCTTTCATTTGTTGTTTATTAAGCCAATATTATCGTAATTTATTGCTGATTGTGGAGCCTTGCAGTACACAATCAGCACTTTTCGTGGGCAAAACCATTGAATGCAGGTAAATATGCCTACCTTATGCCGGTTTCAATGTTTACTCACTTAACAAACTTTGCATGGCTTTTATCGACAGTGTTTTAGAACCCCCTTCCTACGGCTGGAAAGACGAACAGGGCAATTTATCAAAACCCAGCCCTGCAAGAATTTTGCGTGAGTTTTTTTCACGGTTGAATATTTTTAAAAGCCGGAAGAACTGGCTGTCGTTTACCAGCTGGATGATGGTGGCGGCCCTGGGTGTTTTCCTCTGCTTTTTTATCTTTAAATATTTCAGCATTAAATTGCTGCTGGTAGCCTTTGTATACAGCATGGTGATTATGGGATCTCATGGAACGGTATGGTACCACAGGTATTGCACACACCGGGCCTTTAAATTCCGCAACTATATCTGGCGTTTTATTACGCAAAACATTACGCTGAAAATCATTCCCGAAGAAATTTACGTCATATCGCACCATGTGCACCACGCCAAATCAGATGAACCCGGCGATCCTTACAATGCCACCGGCGGCTTTTTGTATTGCTTCCTGGCAGATGTAAACCACCAGCCCATTAACCGGAATATGGACCTGCAGAGTTATAACCGCTGCGTACAATTGATGAAACATACCGGGCAGGTATCCAATACCTATGCACAGTACCAGCGTTGGGGTTCGCTCACCAACCCGGTTCGTACTATTGGCGGTGTGCTGCTGAACTGGAGTTTCTGGTTCGTGGTATTTTATTTAATTGGCGGACCGGGTCTGGCTTGTGCGCTTTTTGGTGCAGCGGGTGTTTGGGCCGTGGGTGTACGTACTTTTAATTATGAAGGGCATGGAAAAGGCAAAGACATGCGGCAGGAAGGAACG
>JANPGT010000249.1:0-11473 GCA_031424135.1 Chitinophagaceae bacterium | reverse complement strand
CGAACAGGGTGGCGGAAGCGAAGCGTTGGACGTGCATGGCTTTCTCCATTGTGGGCGAACATGTTTTTGCCAGTATTGGGCAACAGCAAACCTGGGACAGTCTTAAAATGGCTTCCCAGATTGAATTGTGCAACCACAGCTATACGCATGCACACAACCGCTATGAACATTTTTACAGCCAGCCCGATTCTGTGGTGAGCGATTTCAAACGCAGCCAGGATAGCCTGCAGCTGGACAATAATATCTGCCGCACCCCCGGCCGCAATACCTGGCGCATAGACACCCTGCAGTATACGGATCTTAAGAAAAGCAAGATGGCAGTGGATTCTTTGCAGAAAGCCGGTTTTGCCATCATGGGCTGGGACCTGGAATGGCATTACAATCCAAAAGATTTTACCCTGGAAGGAACAGCAGATGATCTGCTGCGGCAGATAGACAGCGTGTTTGCCCATAAGCGCACCCGCACACCGGAGCGGTTGGTATTACTGGCGCACGACCAGGTGTATGCAGACGCAAACGATTCTATTGAGCTGCATAATTTTATCCGTCGGCTGAAGTTGAATGAAGATTATGAACTGGAGCTGGTGAGCAGTTACCCGGGGATAAAAAATTGATGGAACGCAGATTGTTATGATAGTCAGGATGGACGGGATTTTTTGGCACAGGGTTAATAGCGAAAAAAAGGTAGCAGCGCAAGCAAAGTTGTTGGTGAAAACACCAACAACGGCGGCTTCAACATACGACGGCTGATGAAACGCAGATTTTAAAGATTATCAGGATTTATTATGATAGAAATTCATCTTAACTCATCATAAAAATCATAAAAATCTGCGTTCCATCAACAAGGAATCTACGTTCCATTGCTACTCCATGGCTTTGTATATTGCTTCCATGATCTTGGGGCGGATGCTCATGTTGGATATTTTTACATTGGTGCCGCCGTCGGGATTTACGCGGTTAGACAAAAACACAAACGTAAGATTGTATTTGGGGTCTATCCAGATGCAGGTGCCGGTATAACCCGTATGGCCAATGGTTTGCGAGGAAGCGGATGCAGCAGGATAAGGATCTTTGCTGTTGGGTCCATTGTCTTTCTCCGGTTTATCAAAACCCAAACCGCGGCGGCTGGTTTTGCTTTGGTATTGAGAAAAATAATCGATGGTTTCTTTTTTCAGGTATTGCTGCCCGTTAAAACTGCCGCCGTTCAAAAGCATTTGTCCAAGTACCGCTAAATCATACGCATTGCTGAATAAACCTGCATGGCCGGCCACGCCGCCAAACATAGCTGCACCGGGGTCATGTACATCGCCCCATAAGAGTTGGTCGCGGAAACCTTTTTCTCTTTCCGTAGGTGCAATGGCGCTCAGCGGAAAACGGTTGCGGGGTTTAAAGCCGGTAGCAGTTAAACCCAGTTTATCGTAGAAGTTTGTCTTAGCGTACTGGTCAAGGGTTTGCCCGCTGAGTGCCTCAACAATTTTGCCGAGGAAAATAAAATCGTTGTCGCTGTATTCATACACGCCCTTGGGTTTTACCGGGCTGTTGAGTATGCGCTGGTAAATGGTATCGGTCCAGTCGCTGCGCATAAACATATTGTCGGCCACCCTTACCGCGTGCAATGAATCCGGTTTATTAGAAAAGAATGCAGAAGAAGCAATATTGCCCTTGCTGGTATCAATGGTTTCGCGGAAAAAAGGAATAAAAGATTTTAAACCGGCTTCGTGCAGCAGTATGTCCCAGAGCTTCAGGTTTTGTTTATTGGTGCCCCTTGTCCAGGGCAGGTAATCGCCCAGTGTTTTCTGCAGATCTATTTTCCCTTCGTCGTACAATTTCATGATGGAAATATTGGTGGCCATTATCTTGGTCACCGATGCCATATCAAAAATGGTTTCGCGGTACATGGGTTGTGTGCTGTCGTAGGTGAAATAGCCATAAGATTTATCGAACACTACTTTACCGTCTTTGGCCACCAGTACCACGCATCCGGGGAAAGCATGTTTCCTGATGCCGTCGTTGGCAATAGAATCAATGATATTCAGTTTGGCCGCATTCAGGCCCACGCTGGAAGGGGCCATCTCAGGGATAGGTAATACAGGGGTAAGACCAGCACCATAGGCCAGTTCCGGGCAAACCGTTACCGGCAGGCGGCCACGGGCTGCAAACCGGCCGTTTACCAGGTCGGCGGCGGTTTCCTGGGTAATGGCATCATCATCATAACAGGCTACCAGGGTTTTGGCGGCACAGAAATTTTTGATGGCATAGGGATTGCCAAATGCCAGTGTAATGCTGCTGAACTGCTGCTGCAGTTGTGCTATCAATGATGTTGCTGCAGCACTGATGCCGAAATTATTGGCGGGGTAGCGGGTATAATTGTGCAGCCCGATGACCACTACATCATACCTGTTTTTCATTAGCTGTAAAAGAGATGCTGCCTGTGTGCTGTCCAGTTTATAATCAAAATAATAAGTATGTGCTTTGTAATCGTTCCGCATCCTTGCGGCAAAGGCATTGTCCTGCGTAAGGCCAAGGCCCACGTAGGCCACCCTTCTTTTGGTATTCATAGGAAGCGGAAATACAAAAGGTTCATCGTTGCGTAAAAGAGTAAGCGCATTTTCTGCCACCATTTTTTTAACGGCAGGAATCTTTTCATTCAGGTCTTCGGTAAGGTGATAGGTATCTATTGGTTTGTAATTGGCGAGGCCATACTGGTATTTGGCCATCAACACTTTTTTTACGTGCATGTCAATATCGGCCCAGCCCAGTTTCTTTTTTTTGATGGCTTTTTTTATTTTGTCGATGGCGTCGGCCACCTCTCCGGGCAGGCAGAGCATATCGTTACCGGCGATGAGCGATTGGGCAGAAGCTTCTCCATCCGGGTAGTATTTGGAAACGCCTTTCATTTCCAGGGCATCCGTAAACGTTAGGCCGGTGAAACCCAGTTCTTTCCTGAGCAGGGTGGTTACGTTATTGTAAGAAATGGAGGTGGCGCGGTTGGCGGTATTGTCGATAGCCGGTATAAAAAGATGGGCCACCATTACACTGGCCACGCCGGCTTTTATCATTTCGCGGAAGGGATAGAGTTCCAGAGAATCCAGCTGGTCTTTTGTTTTGTTAATGATGGGCAGATCCAGGTGAGAGTCTACCGCCACATCGCCATGACCGGGAAAATGTTTGGCGGTAGCCATCACACCTGCATCCTGCATGCCACGCATATAGTTCACCCCAAAAGAAGATACCTTGTATTTGTCTTCTCCAAAAGAACGGTCGTTGATAACCGGGTTATCAGGATTGTTATTGATGTCTACCACGGGTGCGTAGTTCACCTGTATGCCGGCGCGTTTGCATTGTTCCGCTACTATTTTTCCATATTGATATACCAGTGCAGGATCGCTCATGGCGCCCATCATCATCTGGCGGGGCATGCCGTCTACGCTGTCCATGCGCATACCTACCCCTGTTTCTCCGTCGATGGAGATCATTATGGGTGTTTTGGCAATGGATTGAAAGCGGTTGATAAAATTGGCCTGGGTAACCGGCCCGCCCTGGAACAGGCAGATGCCACCAATATTGTATTTACGCACTGCTTCTTCTACGGCTGCATCATGAAACACCACTTCTGTTTTGGCGGCATTGCCGGTAGACAGGCGCACTACCATTAGCTGTGCAATTTTTTGATCTTTACCCAGGGTTTTAAAAACACTGTCTACCCATTTACCGGCAGGCAGCGAAGTAGAAAACTGGGCCATTGCAAAAACAGGGAGCAATGCTGCCAGCACAAAAAAGACTTTCTTCATAACAACAATAAGTGATTGAGCGTACAAATTAAGAATAAATGGGCTAAGAGCAGAAAGAGAAAAGAAAGCTGTGGGTTAAACTATTTTAATAACCCGCGTGATTTACATCAGGCGGCAGGTATGACGGACAAAAAATTATTTGTAAATTTGATATATGTCAATTGCTGATAAATACCGCCCCCAGTTTACCTATGAAGATTATCTTATATGGGAAGGACGCTGGGAATTGATTGATGGCATGCCCTATGCCATGAGTCCTGCGCCTGCACCCAGGCACCAAAAAATTAACGGCAATCTTTTTGTGGTTTTTAAGGAAGCGTTGGACAAGTCTTGTGATAAATGTTCCGCATATATACCTATTGACTGGAAAATAAGTGAGAACACGGTAGTTCAACCTGATCTCCTGATTGTATGCAGGGAAATAAATAAGCAATTCCTTGATTTTACACCTTCATTAGTGCTGGAAATTTTATCCCCTTCCACAGCCTATAAAGACCGGCACGAAAAATTTGAATTGTATGAGCAGGAGGGGGTAAAATACTATCTCATCATTGATCCCCAGTTTAAAAAGTGTGAAGTTTTTGAGCTCATTGGTGATAAATACCAGCTCAGCGCTGTTCCCCCCAATAATTTTCCGTTTAGCCTGGAAGACGGCTGCCAGTTTTCAGTCAATTTTGATGGTATCTGGGAGGGCTAAGAGAACAAGGAGAAAAGGAGGTGAGCGCAATTCTCCGGTCTTGTTTTCGCACAGGGCTAACCGAGCAAAGGAGGCAACAGAGAGCAGGGAGTTGATGGTGAATACCCACAACGGCGGCCAATAGGACGTGCCTGCCCGAAAGACTTTATTCCGGCAGGGCGTTCAGTCGGGCCGGGATTATATTGATTGCCAGGATCTGCAATGATGAAAAGCTATCTTAACCCATCATAAAAATCATAACAATCTGCGTTCTATCCTCTTTTTCTCCTTGTTCTCTTAGCTTAGCCTTAATTTCGCCTTTCAAACAAGGAGAATATTTTGCCCGATATCATTCAGTTATTGTCAGATAATATAGCCAACCAGATTGCGGCTGGTGAGGTAATCCAGCGCCCCGCCAGCGCGGTGAAAGAGCTGATGGAGAACGCAGTAGATGCCGGCGCCACAGAAATAAAACTGCTTATCAATGATGCCGGCAAGGCACTGATACAGGTAATTGATAATGGTAAGGGCATGAGCGAAACGGATGCCCGGATGGCTTTTGAACGGCATGCCACTTCCAAGATTTCAAATATTGAGGATTTGTTCCGCATCCGCACCATGGGTTTCAGGGGCGAAGCGCTGGCGTCCATTGCGGCCGTGGCGCAGGTAGAACTAAAAACAAAAAGGGATGAGGACGACGCAGGTACTTTTATTGCCATAGAAAACAGCCAGGTTACCAAACAGGAACCCGTAGCCGCTACCACCGGTACCAGCATCGCGATGAAAAATGTTTTTTTCAATGTGCCTGCCCGCCGCAATTTCTTAAAAAGCAATGCCGCAGAAACACGCCATATTGTAGACGAGTTCATCCGGGTGGCCATGGCTTTCCCGGAAATATTTTTCTCACTTACCAGCAACGGGCAGGAAGTTTTTCACCTGGAGAAAGGCAGCCTGAAACAGCGCATTGTGCAGATACTGGGCCATAGCTATAATTCCAAACTGGTGGCGGTACAGGAGCAGACAGATTACCTGAATATCTATGGATTTGTAGGCAAGCCGGAGACGGCCAAGAAAACCCGGGGCGACCAGTATTTTTTTGTGAACAACCGCTTCATTAAAAGTGCTTACCTGAACCATGCGGTGATGAATGCTTTCCAGCAAATTATTACGGCCGATAGCTTTCCCGCCTATGTATTGTTTATAGATTTGGATCCGGCACAGATAGACATCAATGTGCATCCTACCAAGCAGGAGATAAAATTTGAAGACGAAAAAATTGTCTACGCTTTTGTGCATGCTGCCATTAAGCATGCACTGGCACAATTCAGCATTACGCCTACGCTGGAATTTGACCTGGACATTAATATACAGCAGCTGGATGCGGTGTCAAAACCTTTTACAGCCGATAAACAGGCTGCTGCTGCTTCCTCCGACCTCTATAAAAATTTTACACAGAAAAACCAGGCGCATTTTATTGCCCCTACTGAAAAAACGGAACTCAAACACTGGCGCGAATTTTACGAAAGCACCGGCACCCAGCAGCCGGCGCAAAAGTTTGAATCCCTGCTGGACAGTATTAAAAACCCGGAGGTAGCAAATGACGCGTTCAATAACCAGCCGGGTATTACCAACGAACTCCGTTTCCAGGTACTCACCGATGCACCCCTGCTGCAATTGCACCAGGCTTATATTGTAGTGAGCACTACCCGCGGCTATATTTTGGTACACCAGCAGTTAGCACATGAGCGTGTTTTGTACGAGCGCTTCAACGAGGCATTTAAGGGCAAAAGCATGGCTACCCAGCGCAGCCTGTTTCCGGCAACACTCCAGTTTGCCACTGCCGATGCCGTATTGCTGGGTGATTTACTGGACGAACTGCAATTGCTGGGTTACCAGATTGAACCTTTTGGCAGGGATACTTTTGTGGTGCAGGGTACTCCTGCCGATACAGAAACCGGGGATGAGAAAAAAGCCATTGAGAATTTGCTGGAGCAGTATAAGCATTTCAGCAGCGATGTGAAGTTTTCAAAAAGAGAAAAAATTGTACGCGCCATGGCCTGGCAGCAGGCCATTAAAACCGGCAAGTATCTTTCAGAGAAAGAATTGAAATCATTAATTGCAGATTTGTTCGCCTGTGCGCAACCCAATACTACTGCCAGCGGTAAGCCCACCTATATAGAATTTAAAAACGACTACCTGGAAAAACTCTTTGGAAGAGGCAATAATTATTTTGAATGATGAATTTTAAATCGCCGCTTCTCTATACTGTTCGTGCATAGGAAGCGTGCTTTAATTCAAAATTTATAATTCAACATTCAAAATAAAAACTGCTATTGGTTTTTAGGTATTGTCTGCTGGCGCCTGCTTTCAAATAAATTATACCTTATAAACAGGAACATCGATTGGTTGCGGCTTACTGTTGGTGGCAAAGCTGACGAAACTGTGGTATTGATGGCGTTTTTAAACGACTGGTTGTAGCGCAGTCCCACAGAAAAACGGTTCCAGTAATATTCTGCACCTACCTGCCAGCGCCATTCATTGGGCGCAATTTTAGCAGCAATAGAATCATCTTTAAATTTCAGGGTATTGGTATATGTATTGGTGGGGTGATCAACTCCTGCCAGCGTATTGTATTGTTTTTCTTCTATGGAAGCAAGTCCGCTCTGGAAAGAAGAGAACTGGAGGCCGCCTGAAAAATACAAATTACTGATGGGGCTGTAATGCAAACTCACCGGCCAGTTGAAATAGTACATCTTTTGTATGTAGATGGATTTTTGCTGGCTCATACCTGACTGCGCAGTGATGTCGCTGTTGTTGCGGTAGATAAGCAATTGCGGTGTATACTGCGGTGTAATAAGATTTAACTCCGTTTGTACATACACGTAGTTATTCAGGTGAAACTGCAGGTAGGGTGATGGAATATAATCCAGCAAAACACCTTTTTTGGCATTTACATTATAATTAAACTGGTTTTGAGCGTTTAGCGACACGCCGCTGTTCAAAGAAAGACCTGCCGCCCACCAGGGATCTGTATCCAGGTGCAGGCTAAAGGGTTTAAACAGGTTGCTGAGGTTGAGGTGCAATTGCTTTCTTTCTTTTCTGTCTGCTGCTTCAAAGGCTTTGTCACGCTGTGCCCTGGCTATGGCTTTCTTTGTTTCAGTATTCAGCAGCTGGCTGGTTTCGCGCTCACTGGCCATACTATCGCCTGCCGCCAATGCCGCATCGAAAGAAGGAGACGGTGCCGGGTCTGTTTTTAATGCAGTTAATCTTTCAAACCATGTTTTATTCCTGGTGGAAACAAGTTGATTGGCAGCAATCAATTCACTGTTGTTATCCTGTGTGGTGTAAGAATTGTTTTTACCAGATCTGCCCCTTCCCGTTAGTTTTGAAGGAGTGGTTTTCAGACCGCTTGCTTTGTTGTTCTTCCTAGTTGCAACAGCCTCATCTCCGGCTGCAGCCGCTATGCCTTCGTTGTTATTAATTGTACCAGCCCCGGGTTTTGAAGCAGGCAGCTTTGCGCTGTTGTGTTGATGGCCGGCGGGTGCCAAAGAAAACTGAGGAGTATTTTTCTTCCTGTCAGCACTTAGTATATTGGTGGTGGAGCGTGTTACTGATACAGTTGCTGATTCCTCAGGCATATTATTTTCAGCGGCAGGGGCTGTGTTGAGCACCGCCCGTTTTTTATTTAAACTGTTCTTGCTGCCAGATGCTGTTGTGATAGTTAATGCACCACTGTTTTTAGTATCACTGGTTACAGGCGCAGCGTTGGTACCGCTGGCAGCAATGGAGCTGTTTTCTTTAACAGCTACAACTGCGCCGGTGTTTTGCTGCGGTATGGTTTTACCGGTAGCAGCGGCAACTGAAGCGGTATTGTTGTTATTATTTTCTTGACTAACAGGAAGTGTAGTGTTTTTATCGATAGTGCTTGTTTGACGGTTATCTGAATGGTTGCTGTTATTGTTTGCCCCGGCCTGCGGCGATGCTGATGGATTATTTTTAGCTACTGCCAGGTTGGGTTTGCCGCTTTTTTCTACAAAAAGCCAGGCGCTGCAGAGCAGTACAAAGGCAATCATGCCGATGCGCCACCATTGGCCATTGCCGGGAGGGCGTTTGCCGCCGGCACCGCGGTCCCCGTCTTCGTCCAGCAGGCGCTTCATCTGCTGCCAGGATGCATCTGCATCCGGCGCGGGAAGCTGCCGTAGTTTGCGGGCGATGAATTGTTCAAAAGGTTGTCTCAGGTTCATTTTACTGCGTGCATGGTTAGTAATAATTGTTTTAATTGCCTGCGGGCCTCGCTCAGGTGCCATTTACTGGTACCATCGCTGATGCCCAGTATATCGCCTATCTCGCGATGATTATAGCCCTCAATCACATATAAATTAAAAACGGTTTGTGTAGCAGCAGGCAGTTTTTGTACCAGCTGTAATACTTCCGCTGAACTCATTCTTTGTATGGCTTCATTGTCTGTGCTGCCGGTATCATGATTTTCTTTCAGCTCTACCTGGTTTTTGAATTTCTGGCTGGCGCGGATAAAGTCAATGGCACTGTTCACCATAATGGTTTTTATCCAGGTATACAGCGATGCCTTGAGGGGGTCATAAGAACCCAGGTGTTTGAATACTTTCAGAAAACCATTGTGCAGTACTTCCAGGGCGTCTTCTTCATTTCGGGTGTAGCGCATGCATAAACTCACCATTGGACCGTAGAACTGCTTATAAAACAATTCCTGGGCCCTGCGGTCGTTTTTAAGGCAACCCTCAAGCACATTCTTATCTATCCATTCTGCTGACAATAGTTCGTGGTTTTAGTCTGGCCAGATAAATAACGGAGTACTTTTCTCAACGGCAGCCGTGGTTTCTTATTGCAGCTGTAAAGGCTGCAGAACTGTTAAAATTACAACCTTATCGGTGCCTGCAGGAGCTCTTCTGTGTCCGTTTCTTTACCGGTGCCAGGCTACTAATCCCTGGCCCTTTTCTATCTGCTTGTTTTACAAGGTCTTTTACGCAAAAATCACGGGCTTTTTATAATACGGCTGCAGGCAAGGGAAGGTTGGGGACCGGGCATAAAAAATCCCCCGAAAACCGACGGGGGAAACGAAAAACCGGCCGAAGCCACGAAAAATTTGCCGCCCTTAGAAAAGGGTGAAGAGACATGTATTTACCACTTTAGATACGGTGGCGGGTAAAAAAGGGTTGGGCAGCAGCGGCCGGCACCGAAGGTCAGACGGCGATGAATACAGATACAGGTCTTCAATACTTATTCCTGATGGACTGCAAATATTTCTCCACGGCGCGCCTGGCAACCCTGCCTGTAGTCTGGTGGTTGTTTATCAGCACAGAAAAAATCAACTGCCGGTTCTTTTTAGTGACCAGGTAACCACTAAGCGCAATCACCCCGCTGAGCGATCCTGTTTTGGCGTAGATATAGCCGCTGTCTGTTGTGTAATAATTGGTAAGCGTGCCGGTATTGCCGGTAGGGAATATGGTGCTGATCCGTTTCCACGCAAATTCATTTTTCATTTTATTCAGTATCCACACAAAATCCTGCGGGGTAAATAAATTATAGCGGCTGAGGCCACTGCCATCTACCCAGCTGGGTTTTTGCGGCAGGTCTTTCAGATCGGTTTTCAGCAGGGTGTCAATTATTTTTTCATCATTCATGGTATGCAGCAGCTGGTTACTCACCATCAGCAGGATTTGTTCAGCAAAAAAATTATCGCTGCGGTGCATCATGGGGCTGAGGATGGAATCTGTTGGCTGCGAGTTTATGGTAGTGAATTTTACCCCTGCCACCGCCAAAGCATTGGCGGGGGTGATTTCTTTACCAACTGTGTCTTTCAGCAGCTCCAGCGCTGATGCCAACCCGTTGGTAGCAAAAGGAATATTTACTTCTTTTTGTTTTTCTTTTCCTTCGGTAATGGTGAATACGTTTTCGTGCAGGTTTCTTTTAACAGAGAAGTGAGCGATGCCCGTATCGGCATTAAAATTCAGTTTCCAGTTAATTTCCGGCTGCGTGTAGATGGTGGTTTGTGGTTTGCTGGCCAGTTCTTCTATGGTTTCGGCTGTTTGTGTCTGTACAAATTTAATGGTGTTGCCATAAACCGGCAGTGCACTGCGTTCTGCCATATAATCATCGCTGTAATCATCCCACGCCCATCCCATGCCCCAGGCATTGTCATGCCAGTTATTGTCAACAATATGAATATTTTTAGCAGTTTTTTGCTGCAGAAAGCGAATCACCGGCTGATTGGGATAATCCGCATGCAGCAGGCTGGGGTCTCCGGTAGCCTGTATAAAAATATCCTTATCGTTTTCCGCGCAGCGAAGACCGGGCAAACTATCGCCCAGGTATTTCATGCCTGCATAGCAGCTGAAAATTTTTGTGTTGGAAGCCGGGATAAAGAATTTATCGCTTTGGTAACTGTACCAGTATTTGCTGCTGGCAGGTTCATAAATACTGATGCCAATATGGGCCGATTTTAATTCAGGCGCGTTGATCAGATTTTCTTTTGCGGAGTTGCCTATTTTCTTTTGCAATGAACAGGAACTGAATACCAGTAAACAGGCGAAAAGGATATAAGACTGATCAACTATTTTTTTCATGGTGTCATCTTTAAGCGGCTTTCCTTTTGCGGGTTGTTTTACCACAGAGGACGGGAGGTTTTTCGCGGAGGTAAAGGAGGTGAATACAATTAATTGCGATGAAGAAATCGTATTAATCAAATCAATCACACAAATCATAGTTCAGACTATTTTACCACAGCGTACAGGAGGTTTTTCACAGCGGTATTGGAGGTGAATACAACATACTACGACGAAGAAATCATATAAATCAAATCAATCACACAAATCATAGTTCAGATTATCAGCTTCTCTCCTGCGCCCTTAACCAGCGTTCAGGTATTTCATTACTACTGGCCAGCAGGTAATCTTTATGAGAGCAGGCAATGAATTTACTGTCGGGCAGCTGCATCCACCAGCGGCCTGTTTTTTTACTTTGCAGGAAT
>JANPGT010000248.1:0-2050 GCA_031424135.1 Chitinophagaceae bacterium | reverse complement strand
TCATAAAAGGGTGTATTTGTTGCAACAAATAATTTTATACTATGATTGGAAGGCTATCCCTGCCTTTTCTGTAGTGTCCTTTTCGGTTTCCAGCAGGATTCCTGTGCATCCAGCCAATGTAAAAAATATATTAAAGACAAGGTGCTGGTTCCAGCTCATGGATTGCAGTATGCCCCCACAACTACATGGAATAAACTCGCTGAACCGCGTAATGGCGAGGATATAGGCCGTGAACATTGTCATCAGGCTGAACGAGGCGTACATCCCCAATAACCGGAAACGTTCAATAAAAAGTAACACTGCAATCGTGATCTCGGTGGCCGGTACCAGCCAGGCTATCCAGCCAGCAAAACTTGTCAGCAAAGGAGATAGTCCGAGTTGTATCCGGAATTTTGGGTAGTCAATTAATTTGCTGCAGGCAGCATAGGTGAATAGCAAAATGAATAAGGCAGCGATGATTTTGGCAACAGAGGATTTGTTCATAGTGCTTTTTTTACTGCTGTAAAGTTGGGCCGTTGCTGCTATGCTTTCCAAATAAAAGGTATTGGCAATCGGAAGTTTTTTGTTGGCAAATGGAAGTGTATCTTATGGATTTGGTTTGACTTTTCCGGGAGGATAGCCATGGTATTCACGAAACTTTGTAATAAAACTGCTAATGCCTTTGTAGCCTATATAAGCAGCTACTTCCTTGGCATTCATTCGACCTTCCTGTAATATCTCCAGTGCTTCCTGCATCCTTTGTGCCATCTGGTATTCAAAGGGACCCGCATCATATTTTTCTTTGAAGGCCTGTTTGAATTTCATAGTGTTCATCTGCGCCTTTGCGGCCAATTGCACTATCGGGAATTTTTTGTCCGGGTGGGCTCTTAGCAAAAGGGCAATGGCTTCAATTTTTTTCCATTCTTCCTTGGTGAGCTTAAGGGTGGACGCCTGTATTTTCCCAACGGCCACCATAATGAAAAAAAAGTAGTCTCTTACTTTATTCTGAAATAGAAGGCCGCTTAACATCGTATCATAGGGGGATTTAAGGATATCATTGGTTACTCCCAGTAAGTCAGCCCGCGCCTCCAATACCGGCTTTCCGATAAAAAATGCCTTCTTACCGCTAAAATCCAGTAGTGGCGCCAACAGTGGAAAAACTGGCAGCCCTTCTTTTATGATTTCTTCCGCCCAATCGATGGCCAGGCTTTGATAAAAAGTGTTTTTTTCATACCACGCGATAATGGGAGCTGAGCTGTTATAAAGCAGTGAGCATTGCCCCTCCTTTAATTTGAGTGTACCTATCCCGGTAATGTTATAATGAATATTGTTTTTTAAGGATAGAAAAGAGACAAGCCGGGCAGCTCTTTGCCTGAAAATTACTTTAGCATTTTTGAGAAATGCCAGTTGGATAAAGCGTATGGTAAACAGAGGTTGCTCGAAAATTTGAATGATGATATTACCTGTTGCTCCTGTTGCGCTGATGACCTGCGCGCCACGCAATACAGCCCCCCTGTAAGCAGCTGGTAAAGCGAACTCGCGCTCAAATTCCCATTCTTCCGGCAGTATGAAATAAGCATCCATATAAAAATGGTATTACAACAGGCATGTATTGTCGTTTTATTAAAATTAATAATTATTTAATTCAAAGTCAAAATTTGTGGATCTTATGCAGGTCTTATAAAAATTGCCGTTTTTCATGGCATTATTTCTACAAGTTTCCACTTAATCTTGAATTAAATGGATTGTAAGCACGATAATACTCAGAGGCGGGTAGTATAGTGGGACTTTCCAGGTCCTAACTATTTCAAAGGTGAAATTGATTACAACAAAACCGTTCGATAAACAAGGATTATAATTTTACAGGTCGGCTATCCTAGGGCTGCATGGATGGTCTTAAAACGGTTTTGCCGTTCAATGACTTTGGGTGGGACATGCCAAACTCCGATTTTTAAATAACAGCATCGCTAAATAGTGATATTTCGACGGTCCAAAAAACAATATAGTGGTATAATTAATGGATATCCAGGGCTTTAGGTTGTGGCATTTGTTTTGAAATATTCATGCATTG
>JANPGT010000247.1:0-10409 GCA_031424135.1 Chitinophagaceae bacterium | reverse complement strand
ATGTTGTTAATGTCATCTATACTGTTCAATACCCCGATGCCCCTTACTACATAACTCTGCCCGTTGCGTTCAATCACGTCTCCTCCTACATTTACATTGCTTTTGGCAATGGCATTGTACACATCCAGCGAAGTGAGATTGTATTTAATCAGCAGCTCAGGGTTTACGCTGACCTCGAATATCTTTTCCTCACCCCCAAAACTGTTTACATCTGCAATACCCGGTACGCTTTTAAACTGGCGGTCCAGCACCCAGTTCTGAATAGTGGTTAAATCGCGGATAGATCTTGTTTTACTGCTGAGCGTATAGCGGAATATTTCGCCGGTGGGGCCATAAGGCGGTTGCACGTCGGGCTTCACACCATCGGGCAGGTCGGCGCCGCTAAGCCTGGTAAATACCTGCTGGCGGGCAAACGCATCGTCTACATCATCGTCGAAAATAATGCGCATATAACAAAGTCCAAATGCCGAGGTGGTACGCAGGTTTGATTTTTTCTGTACAGAATTCAGCACCGTTTCCAGTGGTATGGTAACAAATTTTTCTACCTCTTCTGCGCTGCGGCCGGGCCATTGTGCAATGATAATTATCTGCGTATTGGTTACATCCGGGAATGTTTCGATGGGGGTTTCTGAGTAACTCCATACGCCCAGCGCTACCAGTATAGCCGTCATGAAAAAGACAAAATAGCGGTGGCGCAGTGAAAAATGTATGATACCCCTGATAAACTTGTTCATATTGATGGGTTAAGGAACTTCTTTTAAAATGCAAACAGTGGCTGTGTTGAAAAAAAGGATTTCATTACCGGCAATCAGTCTTCTTTGAGTGCTTTGAAAAGCAGTACCTGGTTTTCGCCAATTATTTTTTCGCCTTCTTTGATACCGGAGGCTATAAAATCTTTGCCGCCTGTAGATTTCAACACCACTATTTCACGCAGTTCCAGGTTGCATTTGTCGTGGTAAATGATGACAAAATTTTTGCCGTTATCAGAAAGCACTGCATCTGAAGGCACCATCACTGCTTTCCGGCCCTCTTTGTTTTCTATAATGATATTGGCAAACATTTCCGGTTTCAGCCTCATACCGGGGTTGGATAAACGAACCCTTATCTTCATCACCTTGGTAACGGGGTCCAGTATCTGGTTTACTTTATCTACTACACCGCTGAACAAAGAATCAGGGTAGGCCAGGGTGGTTACTTTTGCAGTATAGCCTTCTTTCACTTTTGCAATATCGCTTTCATATACATTGGCCCAAACCCACACATCGCTGATATCGCCAATGGTAAACAGGTTGTCGCTGTTATCGCTCCGGATAAATCCACCCTGGTTAATTTTTTTCTCTACCACATAGCCACTCATGGGGGCGGTAATTACATACATACCATTGGCAGAAGTGTGGCCGCCACCGTTAATGGCAATCATTTCCTTTACCTTATTTGCTGCGGAGAGGGCTTTGTTGTAGTTCTCCTTTGCCTCTATATATTCACGTTCACTGGCGATGCCGTTTTTGAACAATGATTCAGCATTGTCCATTTGTTTTTTGGTAATGGCTACATCGTTACCGCTGGTAGACAAATCGCTGTAATTACCCGCCACATCTGCGCTCCTGATTACAGCAAGGGTTTGCCCTTTGGCTACTTTATCGCCAATAGATACTTTTACCTCCACTACCTGCCCGCTGCTGAAGGGGAATACTTTTACTACTTTATTGTCATTAAAACTTATTTCGCCGGATAGTTTCAGTTCATCGTCGATATTAGCTGTACCAGCTGTATCAATATGAATTATTTTTTCGAGTGAATCGGAGACGCAGAGCGGCTGTTTTTTATCGGGTGCTTTACCTGTATCGCCGTTGCTGCAGCTGTACAGGAATGCAGCAGTGGCCAGCAAACAAAGTGTATTTTTCAGGGTGTTCATGAGTGCAATGGTTTTATTGTTCAGGTTTTCAGGGTGTTAAAATGGTGGTGCCGGTGGTATAATTCAGTTCTTCTGCGGCATTGATTAAAGTAGCCTGCTGTTGTAATTGTTTGGTAGCGGCTTCTTTGTAAGCATCAAAAAAATCAATAAATTCAACAAGGCCCAGTTGCCGCTCCTGGTAGCTTTGTACCATATTTTTCATCAGCTGGTTGTAACGGTCCATAAAATCAGGTGCAATCAGTTGCTGCAACTGCTGCAGGCCAATTAATTTGTGGTAGGCAGCTGTTACATCCTGCAGTACGGATTGTTTTACCTGCATTATCTGCACATTTGCCTGGTCAATGCCCAGTTGTGCTGCTTTTATATTGCCTTTATTACGGTTGAGCAGGGGTAATGGAATGGAGAGGCTCAATCCCCAGAAATTGTTTACATAGCTGCTGCGCTGGTCATATTCTGCACCCAGGGTCAAATCGGGTTTGGCAAGCGCCTTCTGGTAACTCAGGTTATGTTGCTGCGATAATAAATTTGTTTCAGCCAGTTGTACATCGGGCCGGTTGATCCTGGCCGAATCAAGCATGTGCAGCAAAGGTGGTGGAGGGGGGAGCTGTACAGCTGCGCTCCTGTTGGGTACAAATACAGTATCACCTGCAACTTGCAGCAATACCAGGAGTTCTTTTTCAGTATCTGCCATCCGGGTTTGCAGATCAGAAGCATCGGCCTGCAGGCTGTAGAGCAGGGCCTTTACACGTATATTGTCTTTCTGCGAGATATTGCCTGCTTTTAACTGTGCATCCATGCCGGCCGATAATTTCTGCAGGGAGGCAATTTCATTATTGTAAATCCGCCAGGTATTGAACTGCAGGTTCAGCATACCGTAATCATTGCGTAATACAAAACGCAGGTTCCGCATCAGATCAGCAAACTGCTGCTGGGCAGTTAAAACTTCATCGTTTGCCAGCTGAATAAGCTTGTTTCTTTTGCCGGCCGTTTTGATGACCTGTTGTAATTGCAGATAGACCTGTCCAAAATCTTTGTTATGACGGAAAAATTTTCCATCATAGATATTCTGGTCTGTATTAAGCACCGGGTTATCCCAATATTTAGCCTGCTGCACCTGCGCCCTTCCGATATCAATATTGTACTGTTGTGCCAGCAGTGACAGATTTCTCTGCAGAAAAATATGTTCAGCTTCCTGCAAACTCAGTTGCACCGAGTCTGTCTTTTGCGCCTGGGAAGCAAAAGCAGCCAGTAAGAAAACAAGTGCCAGTGCCCTTAGACGAAGATGCATATGAATGGTTTTTGTTGCAGGTGCAAAACTGCCTCCGTCTTTGGTTAAGTGGTGATTAACGTGTGTTAAACAGCGGTTAAGAGAAATGGGCAATGAATTGTTAGCAAGCCATTGATTTATACCTATTAGTGGATGGCATAAAAAAAACGGGCATGGGCCCGCTTTTGCTGAATATAGTAATGATTATTATTTACGCTGCTGTTAAAGAAGGTACATTAAAGCGGAATCCCACGCCGTGAATGGTTTCAAGAATAATATCGGGGTCTGCTTTAAAGTGCTTGCGCAGTTTGGTGATAAATACATCCATACTTCTTCCCAGGAAATAATCGTCTTTGCCCCACACGTTCAGCAATACTTCTTCGCGCTTCAGCACTTTGTTGGGATGCTGGCAGAGAAATTTCAGCAGGTCTGCTTCTTTTTGCGTCATGGAAGAACTGCCCTGCTGGGAAACAATTTTAAGGTCAGTATAAGAAAATTTTAATTTGCTTATCTGGTACTCATGCACCTGTTCAGAATACATTTTTTTTGTACGGCGCAGAAATACTTCCATGCGCAGTAAAAGCTCAGACATGTTAAAGGGCTTGGTAATGTAGTCATCTGCGCCAGACTGAAAACCTTTTATTTTATCTTCTTCCATTGATTTGGCGGTAAGAAATAGTATGGGTACCAGGTCTGTCTGCTGGCGGATTTTTTTCGCTACCGCAAATCCATCTTTATTGGGCATCATTACATCCAGCAGGCAGATATCAAATTCTGTTTTACTAAAGCGGTCAATGGCAGATTGACCGTCAGGACAGTGCACCACTTCATAACCATCTTCTTCAAGGGCGTCTTTTATGATGAAGCCAAGTGCTGCATCATCTTCCGCCAGTAATACTTTTGCTTTTGTAGGCATTTTCTTTCTTTTTAGGTACTGCAAAATTGAAACATTCTTTGTACCAGTTGGTGTTAACCACTTGTTATTCGGGCCTACTGTCTTGGTAAAATAATCTTAAATTCTGTTCCAATTCCGGGAATGCTGTTCACCAGTATCTTGCCATTGTGGGCGTCGATTACTTTTTTAACAAAATTCAGACCAAGCCCGAAACCTTTGACATTGTGCACATTACCGGTAGGTACACGGAAGAATTTTTTAAACAGTTGACCGATGTATTTTTTTTCAATGCCAATGCCATTGTCTTTAACGGAGATACTAAAATGGCCGTTTTCAGTTGCGGTGGTAATAATTACGTGAGGGTCTTTGGAGTATTTAATGGAGTTTTCTACCAGGTTTACCACCACCATGGCAATATTACTTTCGTCGGCGTTGATGGTGGTATTATTTTCTTCCGGTATAAATTCTATGCGGGTATTGGTTTGCTTCACCAGCGGGTCCATGTCCTTCAATACGTCTTTTATGATGTTATTGGGCACAAAAACGGCTTTTTCAAGGGGCAGATCGTGCTGGTCGGTCCGCGCTGTTTTCAACAGCCTCTCAACCTGCGTCTGCAGGTGTTCTGTTTGCTGGGCAATGATACTGCCGTATTTTTTCAGCCTTTCGGGCTGTTCAGTAATGGCGGACGAAGTAAGTACCCCGGCTGCCAGTTTCATTACCGCCAGCGGCGTTTTGAACTCGTGCGTGAAATTATTGACAAAGTCTTTCTGTACTTCGTTAAGAAATTTTTGTTTGTAGAAATAAAACATACTGGCGGCAAAACCAATCAATACCAGCAAAAGCAGTACGCTGGTAACAATCCAGAAATTAAGCTGGTGAATAATGTATTGCTGCCGGTGCGGAAAAAACAGATGGATATAAGGATAATTCCGGGACAGCAGTGGCAGGTCAATCTCTGTAAAGTGGGGGTGACTGGAGGATTGCACCTGGGTAGAAGCAGCGGTAGGCAGATAGGCCTGGTAGAGGTAGCGGCCGCCAACATCGCTGTACACCGCTACTTTACAGTCGGTAAAAACGTTAAAGTCTTCAAATTCACTAAAAAGGAAATTCACCAGGGAGTCCTTTTGGGGAAGGCTGTCTATGCGTATAATAAAAGTATTGGGATTGGGCCTCTCAATCAGTTTCTGCAACTGGGTGCCGGGGTAGTCGTCTATCTTCATGTCTTCGCAGACGCCCCGTATACTCTTTACTACATTGGTATTGAACTCTTTTTGTTCGTAGGAATACACCTGGTTGATCCAGTATAGCTGAACCACCAGAATAATGCCCACCAATATGGTCAGCAACAGCAGCATCCATTTTAAAGTAGCTGAACGCATAATTCTTCCAGTTATAAAAGCAATTCCGGCAAATATGCGAACATTTGGCTGCAGCGCATACGGGCGGATTGTTAAACGGCGGTTAAGTGTTAACACCCGTTAAACACCGGTTAACGGGGGCTCAAAATTTTACCAGCGAAAATTTGTGATGCACCTTAGCACTACCAACAATACAAAAATATTCCAAGATAGTAGTAATAGAGGGTTCTTTTTAGGGTTTATGCGCCGCTTTTCTAAGCGGCGCACCCATTATATAGGGGCTGATGGAACGCAGATTTTGAGGATTCTTATGATTTCTTTTCACTGTACTGAATTACGACCTGCATTTTTCCAGGGACCTGTTATTTCCTGGCATCTTAATCTATCCGCCCAATCCTGAAAATCTGCGTTCCATCGGCTCACAGCTTATAGCTAACGGCTCACCGCTATTTCCTCCTCCACATCCTTCACATTGCCCGTTCTCTTTAACACGCCCCAGTGCTGCAGTTCTCCCTTGATGGCCTTGCGGTATGATTTAAACAGTATATAGTACATCAGCCAGCGGTACACTAAGCGCTGCGGTACCAGCCAGATAAGTTTGCTGAATTTTTCTTTTTCATAGCTGAATGCCAGTATTGAAACTGCTGCATCCACCAGCATAAAAAGAAAATAGTAGAGTAATATTTTTTCACTGTTACCGGTAATCAGACCGATAATCATAAAAATATCTGCCAGTGGTGCAATGGTAGGTATCAGGAACTGGAAGATGAGCATATTTGGTAGTGCTATCCAGCCCAGCCATTTGTATTTCCAGTTAAACAGCGCGTCGCGGTTTTTCCAGAAAGTTTGCATAACGCCAAAACTCCATCGAAAACGTTGTTTGAGAAACATTTTTACGGTCTCGGGTGCTTCTGTAAGTGCAATGGCCTGGTTGTCGTTTTTAATGCTATAGCCACAACGCAAAAGCCGTACAGTAAGATCGCAGTCTTCTGCCAGGGTGTCTGTGGTAAAGCCACCGGCTTCCTGCAAAGCCTGCTTGCGGAAGGCACCTATGGCCCCGGGCACTACCGTAATGGCATTTACTGCAGCAAATGCTTTGCGGTCAAAATTCTGGCTGGTAATGTATTCAATAGACTGCCAGCGCGTGATGGCATTTACTTCATTGCCCACTTTTACATTGCCTGCTACTGCGCCTACCTTATTGGGTGGGGCTGAAGGTGGCTGGTAAAAATGCCGCATCAGCAGCGATACTGCATTGGGTAGCAGTTTCGTGTCGGCATCAATACATACAACATAGTCTGCCTGCGATTGCTGTATGCCGTAATTAAGCGCAGATGCCTTGCCGCCATTGGGTTTGGTAAGCACCCGCATTTTCGGGTGCTGTTGAAATGCGGTGTTTACTTTTTCAAAAGTGGCGTCTTTACTGCCATCGTCTATAAATATGATTTCAAAATTGGTATAGTCAGTTTTTAATAAATTATTGAGTGAGCTGACGGCATTTACTTCTTCATTATAAGCGGGCACAATAATACTCACCAGCGGGTCGGCAGCCGGTCCTGCAGTCAGTACAGCCAGCGGTGCCTCTTTTTTCTCTTTGCTGTGCTGCCTTGCTGCCAGTATCGCCATCATCAAAATCCTGGCCAGTGATAAAACGATGAACACTATAAACAGTGAAGAAAGTATATGACCGCCCCAGTAGCCAAATTCTGCCAGGAAATAGTTCAGTTGTATCAGGTAATAGCCATTGCCCTTTGGTATGGGGGGCATCAGGTCGTCTTTTTGTTTGTGCAGCAGGTTGGCAATGGTGGTAAACTCGTACCCGTTGTCTTTAAAGTATTTAATGATCTTAGGCAGTGCTTCTACGGTAGCCTTGCGGTTATCACCGCCGGCATCGTGCAGCAGTATAATACCGCCGTTTATAGAATCTGCACTGAGTCGTTTTTTGTTGGCAATGATCCTTGCAAGAATGGTATCTGCACTGATGCCTGGTTCCCAGTCTTCGGGGTCAAGCGATTCACCCACATCGAGATAGTTTTTCTTTCGGGCAAGGGCTACCGGGATCAGTTCTTCCAGCGTGCCCGGTTCAAAATCTGCATTAAAGGGGGCACGGAACAATATGGTGGAATGCCCGGTAATGGCTTCAATCAGCAGGCGGGTAGATTCCATTTCAATATTCGCACGTTCCGTACTTATATTAGCCACATTGGGATGGGTAAATGTATGATTACCGATTTCGTAGCCTTCGTTGTAAATTCTTTTTACCAGGGGTATATTATTTTCTGCATTGATGCCTACCAGGAAGAAAGAAGCCGGCACATGTTCCCTGCCCAGTATGTCCAGTATTTGAGGTGTATACCGGGGGTCGGGGCCATCGTCGAACGTGAGTACCACCTGCTTGCCCTTGGGCTGGCCATATTTCCGGATGATATAAGAGGAAGGCAGGCTGTCGTAATTTTCTTCGCTGATCAGCATTTCGGCTGTGTCTATCTGCGGTGTAATACGGCCGGTTTTAGGGCCGCTGATAATGTCCAGTATTTCCCCGTCGCCGGTATAGTCTGGTGTGTTCACCGCCTCCACTGAAGCAAAATCATTAAAATCGAAATTGGCAAGGGCTTCCCTGCTCATATCCCGGTCATAAAAATCCCATACGCGGTTGTCTTCCGCACCCAGTCTCCATAAAGCCACGCCGCTTACGCCATATTCTGTAGCAAAACGAAGGGTGTTAAAATTGGTAGCCGCATCGGTAAAGAAAACATTGTGCACGCTGTCTTTTTCATCGTAGTAACTAAAGAACAGGTTATAGGTATTATTGTCAAAATCAATCTTGCCTTCACTTTCGCGGGCCGTGGTAAGCGCCCCCTGGTAAGTAAGGTTGGTAGCTTTTCTGGTGCCCTGCTTCCAGTCGTAACCATAAGCTGCCATGGCCAGTATCAATTTTTCTGAGGGAATGTTTTTGGCAGCATCGTCTACAGCGGCTTCAATCCATTTCTGTGCGCTGATGGGGCCGGCTGTTGTACCATCTGTATACTGATCATAGGCCATCAAAAATATATAGTCATTGTATTTGGCCAGTTCGGTAAAATTGTAATCTTCATTAAACGGAATAACATCCTGCGTAACAGCATATCCTTTTGCATGCAGCCTTTCGTATAATTCTTTCTGAAACGCCACCAGGGCCTCATCGGTGGTCTGCTGCAGTTCTTCAAAATCTACATTAATGCCATAAAGTTTTTCGCTGTCAAGCACTTTCAGTATATCGCTTATCAGTCTTTCTTTTTTTGCTGGATTTTCCAGGATCCTTTTTACGGCATCTCCCCTGAATATTTCTTTGTAGTTGTTTGACAAAATGGGCATTATACGAACACCGGATGCTTTCATTACGGCGTAGGCCTGTTTGTCGATGGTGCTGAACAGCGTGTCGGCAGTGGGGTCTATAAACAACCACTCGGGTATGATCAGGTTAATCTTTGAGATGTTTTTCTTGAGCGAATAAAATGACTGTGGATCCCACGCTACATAAAATGCAGCGCGTATACCTGCAGCAAACTGGTGAAACGGCCTGCCGTCCATTTGCGTGAAACTGGTTAGTTGCTGCGTTTCTTCTTTTTGACCGGTCAACTGGCTGTATTTACTGTAGAAATTTCTTTTACGGTCGTATTTTGTAGTAATGTATTGTCTGAAACCGGCATAATCTTTTGTTACCTTATTTTCACGTACAAAGGGTTGGTTGGGCTGCAGTATCTTTTTCAGCGATTCATTCAGTTGGGGCACTTCCGGTTTGCGGTCTTTCCAGAGAGAAATAACCAATACACTGATGCCCAGGATAAACAAAAAAAATAAGATTCTGCCACCCCATTTAAAACGTTGCCAGCGGGTGGGGTTGGTGGTTTGAAATACCTGGTTGGAATGGGTGTTCATGTATAATAGCTGTTCCTTTTATATAAAGCAAAGATCTGTTTAATACCTGTAATGCAGGGAGTATTAACAACGGATTAATAAAAGCGGCTTTTTCAGTAAATGCAGGGGCTGCTATGCCATAGGCAGAATGGGCAAGGCATCAATAATCCAGGTCCAGCCGAAGTTTTTCTTTCAGTTCTTTTACCAGGGGGTATTCTGCTATAATTTTATCGTATTGCTGTTTGGTATTGAGCGGGATGTCCACTTTGTGCGAAAGATCCATTTTTTCTTCTATGACGATGAAGAAAGTGAGCATGCGGTTGTTAAACCTTGCTACCAGGTGTTCAGACAATCTTACCCTTTCAGACTCAATAAATTTCAGCTGAAGGTTATTGGGCGTAACAATTTCAAAACTGCTTTCATCTCTGATGCGCAGTTCAGCCAGGTCAAAACTCTGGCCAGCAGGATTTTTGCCCTGTTTCAGAATAACCGTGAATTCCTGCCAGGCCTGCTGCAGGGTTTCTGCCGTTAACGGCTTTGCTTCGGCGGCTACGGTTGCATTACCACCTGTATACTGGCTGCGTATTTTGCCCAAGCCGCCGAGCTTACCGCCAGGTGCCGGGGACTGGGAATTGGGAATTTGGGATGGGGCATTTGTAGCCGGTGCTCCTTTAGCAGGTGATGCTTTCTGCACCGGTGTTTCAATAGTCAGTTTTGCTTCAATTGGCGTCGTTTGCTTTGCAGCAGGTGCTGTTACCACGGCCGCTTCTTTTACAGGAATATAATCCAGTCTTCTGAAGGCTACGGGTTTGGCGCCATCAACCAGTTTTTTTTTACTGATACCGTCGCCGGTTGCAGTAATCTCCAGCGCCTGTTGCAGGTAACTGAGTTTAATAAGCGCCAGCTCTACATGCAGGCGTTTGTTGCGCGCCGCTTTGTAATGAATTTCTGTTTCATTAATAATGTTCAGCGCACTGATGATATAGGTAATGGCAGTTTTTTTGGCAGCTTCAATATATCTTTCTTTAAAGCTCTCTACCACTTCCAGCAGGCGGGCTACCCTTTCATCTTTGCATA
>JANPGT010000246.1:0-4824 GCA_031424135.1 Chitinophagaceae bacterium | reverse complement strand
CAACAGGCATCCTGGCAGAAGAAATCAAAGCATTGAAAAACCGGGACGGCAAAGATATTTTGGTGTACGGTGGTGCTGGTTTTGTTGCTGAACTGATTGCCGGCGGACATATTGACGAGTTTTACTTCCTGGTAATTCCAGTACTGATAAATAAAGGCATGAGGATTTTTGACCTGCCAGCCCAGCGACAGCAGCTTTCTTTAATCAGCGCTACACCCTACGCATCTGGCGTGACAGTGCTGCACTATAAATTGAACAACGCTTAACCAATGAAGGGCAGTATCAATGGCAAAAAGGGCATTAATAATCAGGTAGTGAGCAATAGTTTGCCATATGAAGAAGCAAGTATTATTTATACAGGGGGGAGGAGAGGGAGGTTACGAAGCTGATACCGCGCTGGCAGCCTCACTGCAAACAGGCCTGGGGAAAGAATACGCTGTTCATTATCCTGAAATAAAGTCTGACGAAGCTGCGCCTGATTTTGGGTGGCTGCAGCAAATTGGCCGGAAGATTGCTGAAACCAGTAATGCAATTATTTTAGTGGGGCATTCTTTAGGTGCGTCAATGGTATTAAAATATCTTTCTGAGAACACAGTGAATAAAAAGATTTCCGGGATACTTCTTATTGCCACGCCGTTTTGGAATGGTAATGAAGATTGGCAGGCAGGCCTGAAATTGCAGGAAAATTTTGCTGAAAAACTGCCTGCTGAAGTCCCCATTTTCTTCTATCATTGTAAGGACGATGAAGAAGTAGCTTTTAGTGACCTGGACCAGTACAGGCAAAGACTTAGCCGTGCATCTTTTTGTGAAATAAAAAAAGGCGGGCATCAGCTTAATAACGATTTAGGGCTGGTAGCTGAGGATATAAAATCTTTGTAGTTTACAGTAATCTGTAATAGGCGCCTTTGCTGTCATTTTTTCTCTGCCATTATTGGTGTACCGGGCTGAACAAAGTATCACCAACAACTGATGAATCAGGCAGCAATGATTGAGGTGCCCGCCCCCGGCCAATGATAATAAAAGATCTCCCGGGCTATCAGGGTGCTTTCACCAATCGGCCAGCAAAAAATTCGGGTACACTGGCTACCTGGATACTTCCATCAAAAAAATACTACGGCAATGAATACAAGCAACACTGCAGTTAAGCCAACAGAAGTTGACCAGGATACACCGGTATATTATCATGGCACCAAAGCCAGCCTGCAACCGGGCGACTTGATTGCCTCCGGCTTCAACTCCAACTACGGCAGCAGGAAGAAAGCTGCCTATGTCTATTTTAGCGCTACCCTGGAAGCAGCAGTTTGGGGGGCAGAACTTGCTCTGGGTGAAGGGGCTGGAAAAATTTATACTGTTGTTCCCACAGGTGCTTTTGAAGATGATCCAAATCTGACGAACAAGCGCTTTCCCGGCAATCCAACTAAATCTTACCGCACCAGTGAGCCGTTAAGGGTTACCGGTGAGGTGGCAGAATGGCAACCGCATCCCGCGGAGCAGCTCAATGCCATGAAGGAACACCTTGAGCGGCTTAAGCAACAGGGTATTGAAGCCATTGAGGATTGAGTAAAAGGTAAAAACCTGCTTACCGGAATCATAACCATGGAGGGAGCGTGGCTGTCTATCATAACAAATTTTTGCCATCATGACGATCCGCGTTCCATCAATGCAGGCAATGCCGTTTCGAAAATTATTGGGAATTTATTGGGGATTGGGGTATTTTTAAAAGAAGTTCAAAGAGATAATTGCTGGTGTAAAAAAGCGCAGCAGGTAGTACCACCGCCTGTTATTTTGCACAGTCGCCAATACATTAATAAGAAAATGAAGAATATTCCAACTTTATACGAATGGTCAGGCGGTATGCAAACCTTTGAAATGCTGTTTACAAAGTTTTACGGTAAAGTTTTGAAAGATGATTTATTGGGTGAAGTCTTTAGAAATATGTCAGCAGCGCACATAACACATGTTGCACATTTTGTGGCGGAGGTCTTTGGTGGTGATAAACTTTATACAACTGAAGACGGTGGAAGCCACACCCGGATGATTGGACAGCATATTGGCAAAATGTTGACAGAGGAAAAGCGTCAGCGTTGGGTGCATCTATTAATACAGACAGCAGATGAAGCAGGACTAAAAAGCGATCCTGAATTCCGGTCCGCTTTTGTAGGTTACCTGGAATGGGGCACCCGTATTGCTGTAATCAATTCGCAACTTACAGAAAACCCAATGGTTCATGATGAACTTATGCCAAAATGGGGATGGGGCGAAACAGGCGGACCATTTATTCAAAGTGACAATTGATATGTAACCCATTGCAGTAAGCTGACGGCAACAGGCCAGCCGTTTCTGATAATTACACGCTGCCGGTAAAACGGAAGCTAATAATAGTACACATGAACAAAGAAAGAATCTATAAAATTTTATTTTCCAGCGTTTATCCCCTTTATCTAAAAAAAGTAGAGACAAAAGGGCGTACAAAAGAAGAGTTGGATACGGTGATATTCTGGCTGACAGGGTATAATAAAAAGACACTGCAACAGCAGATTGACAGGAAAACTGATTTTCAAACTTTTTTTGCCGAAGCACCAAAAATGAATCCCAATGCGTCTAAAATTACCGGCGTAATATGTGGTTACCGGGTAGAAGAAATAGAAGACGAGCTGATCCAGAAAATGCGTTGGCTGGACAAAATAATAGATGAACTGGCCAAGGGCAGGAAAATGGAGAAAATACTCAGGGAATAACACCTATTTTATAACAAACCCAATACAGCTGCAAACACCCCCTTACACCCAAATAAATAATTATAATGACAGTTTCAAAATTTTTAGTTCTTTTCTTCTTCGTTGGCCTGCATCTTTTGACAAGCACCCAGGCAACAGCGCAGCAAACCAGGTCTGCCAAATCGAAAAAAGCGACTGCAAATGCTTCTATTGGCGCGTATGAAAAATACATCGATGACAATGCAGATACGCATGTAAAAGAATTTCTTGAACTGGTAGCTATTCCAAGTATATCTTCTATACCTTCTCACAAACCCGATGTTGAAAAAGCGGCGGCATGGATAGTGAATAAATTAAAAGCAATTGGAATGACAACAGCGCAACAGCTGCCTACGGATGGCAACCCGGTGGTATATGGCAGCTGGGACAAAGCACCCGGCAAGCCCACCGTATTAATATATGCGCATTACGATGTGCAGCCCGTAAAAGAATCAGAGTGGGTAAATGCGCCTTTTGCCCCGGTAGTAAAAGAGGGAAAAGTTTTTGGGCGTGGCGCCAGTGATGATAAAAGCGGTGTAATGATAAGTATTTGGGCGGTGGAAGCCATGTTAAGTAAAGACGGAAAATTGCCGGTGAATGTAAAATTTTTGTTTGAAGGCGAAGAGGAGATTGGCAGCCCCAATTTTAGAAATTTCCTGGCAAAAAATAAAGAACTCCTGCACACAGACTATGCAGTATCAGCGGATGATGCGCAGTACAATGACAGTATACCAGAAATGACTTTGAGTTCACGCGGTGCTGCAATCATGGAGTTTACTGTAAAAACGGCCAATACCGACGCGCATTCCGGGCAGTTCGGCGGTAAAACGCCCAATGCAGTTGTGGCCATGTCGCAAATCATTGCTTCTATGTTTGATAAAAATGGCAATGTGGCTGTTGACGGATTTTATGAAAAAGTGCTGCCGGTGACTGAACAGCAGAAGGAAATGATAAAGAAAATACCCTACAATCCGGCAGATGATATGAAATTACTGGGCACAACCGCTGAAGTGGGCGACCCGGCTTATTCTGCACTGGAACGGGTTTGGTTTCGCCCCACGCTTGAAATCATTGGCATGCAGGGCGGTTATACAGCGCCGGAAGGACATTCCAATATCATCCCGGGCAATGCCATGGCAAGAATTACCTGCCGCCTGGTCAATAACCAGAATGGCAATGATATAAATGAATTGATTGTAAAGCACATCAATAAAAATTTGCCGGTAGGTGCCACGGTTAATTACAAAATCTCACCCTCTTATGCCAGTGCTATGAGCGCCCCATCAGACACAAAGGCATTTGGCTATGTATCCAGTGCTTTAACAAAAGTGTATGGCAGGCAGCCGTTTCTGTTAGGTACTGGCGGCACCGGCGGGGCGATGCTGTCTTTCAAAGAAGTGCTGGGTGTGTATGCCTATTCAATGGGTTTTCTGCAGGCCGATGAAAAATGGCATGCTTCCAATGAATTTTTCAGGGTGTCCAGTTTTCGTAAGGGGCAGCTGGTGTACTGCAATTACATGCAGCTGTTGGCCGACGGCGGGGCCAGGTTGAAAAAATAATGAATTCCGGTTGCCGGTAATTTGCAAAAATGTTCACCATCGTATGTAAATAACAGGCATATGGAAAACATTGAACTGAGATTTGAAGCAATCGAATATGTGTTTCCATTGATTTTTGTAAAAGGAACAGGCGATCAATCATTTTTATTTGGCACAGGAGCAGATCAACGGGAAATTGACATCAGCGATTTTTATATTTCCAGGTTTCCGGTTACACAAATACTGTATGAACATATAATGGGTGAAAACCCTGCTAATAACAAAGGGGGTAATATACCGGTGGAATGCGTATCGTTCAGCGATATTGTAATGGCAGACGGTTTTTTTGCAAGAATAAATGCAGCCAATACTTGGGAGAAAATAATTGGGCTGGCCGGAACTGTTGCTTTAAGGCAGTTTCGGTTGCCTTCGGAAACCGAATGGGAATATGCTGCAAAGGGTGGTATTCACCGGGCACACAATTTTTTGTACAGTGGAAGTAATCATATCAATGAAGTTGCCTGGTATAA
>JANPGT010000245.1:0-1509 GCA_031424135.1 Chitinophagaceae bacterium | reverse complement strand
CTGCTGCATATCAAAGGGAATATAGATATCACAGAGGGCAACTTCCTGCTTATGGTCCTGCGCTTCACGGAAAAAAGCCACCTGCAGCAGCACCTGAATGGCATTTCTTACTTTGTCTGAAGGTAGCAAACCGCCTGATACGTTGCTGCCAATCACAAAACCGGCGCCCATTTCCTTTACATCACGTACCGGGAAATTTCTTACCACGCCACCATCCACCAGTTTTTTATCGCCGTAATCAACGGCCGTAAAAAAAGAGGGGATGGCCATACTGGCCCGTATGGCAGTAGTGATTTCTCCTTTGCTCATGACCACGGCTTCACCATTGCCCACGTCTGTTCCAATGCATTTAAAAGGAATGCTGAACTGGGAAAAGTCTTTTTGGCTGTATACCGGATAAAGCATTTCAGACAGTTTTAACCATAGTTCCTGGCCCTGTAATACACCGGTAGGTAACTGGAAGCCATGATTCACCCAGGGCAGTTCCACGGTGTATTTGCTGTACTCTTCTTTTTCTTCCATGAAGAGGGTGCGCAGTGAAGCCTGGTTGCTCAGCAGCAGATCCCAGTTAATGGCCGCGGCCATTTTTTCAATGGAGTCTGCCGGGTAGCCAATGGCATACAGGCCGCCAATAATGCTACCCATGCTGGTGCCCGTTATATAGTCAATTTTTAAACCAGCAGAATCAATTGCCTTTAAAATACCGATATGTGCCAGTCCTTTGGCACCGCCGCCACTGAGCGTCAGGCCAATTTTGGGGCGCTTATTTTCCTGCTGGCCCAGCGCCACCATGCAGCAAAACAGCAGGGGTGTAAACAGGAAAAGTATAAAAGAACATCTCTTCATAAGCGTGGAGATCAAATTTACACAGATACCGCTGGTATTAAAAAAATAAAGCTGCCGTTACCGGCAGCTTTACAAAAATTATGAAACTGTTAATGATTACTGTGGGGTAAGGTACTGTGCATAAGCATATCCTTCTTCTCCCTTTTCAGTTTTAATCAACCACCACTGGTCGTTGGCTTTGCTGATCAGCGTAACGGTAGAACCATGTGCCGCCTTGCCTACAATAGGCTGGTCGGTACCGGGTCCTTTGCGTATGTTCAGGTTGGTTTTTTCAGTGGTTACTGTGGCCAATCCACCGCCTGCGCCTACTGCCACATTTACATTCATCACCAGGTCACCTGCCCTGAAATCGGGGTCAATTTTATTGTAGATGTCCCAAAGCTGATCTTTTACAGCGCCTGTAGGGGCTTCTCCGTCTATGTACAAAACACTGTCCTGCTCACGTACCTGCAGGTTGGCAACGCCGCCTGAAGCAGCCGCATCCAGCAGTTCTTTATATTTATCCTGTAGTGCCATATATTGTTTCCTCCGTTTTATTTAATGGTTAATTTATTTTCAATTTTCTTTGGCTTCAATGTATTCAGTGATTTCATTAAAACAGGCAGGCTGCTTCTTTTGATATCGCCGGTTAAGGTGATAACACCATCCACTACCTCAGCTTTT
>JANPGT010000244.1:0-1666 GCA_031424135.1 Chitinophagaceae bacterium | reverse complement strand
CCAGAGAAAACAAATAGCTGCTCTTATTAAAGCCACCACTCATGGTCAGCGTGTGCTGCTGTACAGGAGCATTTTTGATGATTGCATGGTACCAGTCTGTTCCTGCTTTGTTGGCACGGGTAATCTGGTTAGAGTTAATATCATACAGGGCGGGGTCTGTGCCTGGTCCGCCTTCTTTCTGACCAAAAGGTGTAATATAATCTGGCAAAACAGGGGTAGCGCCGCTGCCATATTGCTTGGTGCTGGGGTTGGCAATACCTGAATTTTTCTGTTGTAACCAAACTGCATTGGCTACTTCCTGGGGGGTAGCCAGGTTAAAGCCGGGGCCGGCCATCTGCACACCGTAGCGGGCATCATAGCTGATAATTGCTTTTCCTGCTTTTCCTTTTTTGGTAGTAATTACAATAACGCCGTTTGAACCGCGTACACCATAAATAGAAGCAGACGCGTCTTTCAACACCTGTAAAGATTCAATATCGTTGGTATTAAGATCGTGCAGGGCACCCTGTACGCCATCAATCAGTACCAGCGGCTGGTTATTACCGAAAGACGTAATACCCCTGATGCGGATATCGCTGGAAGCACCTGGCTGACCAGAGGTTAAAATAGAAACGCCTGAGGCCTGGCCCTGGAGGGCTTCCTCTACAGTACCGGAGGGCACTGATTTTAAATTGGCAATATTTACAACCGCAACAGCGCCGGTAATGTCTTTTTTGCGCTGGCTGGTGTAACCTGTTACTACAATCTCGTCAAGTGCTTTTAACCTTGCGGCCAAAACTACATTCACTGATGTTTTTCCACTGGTGGAAATTTCCTGTGGGTCGTAACCAATGGCACTGATTACCAAAATGCTTTTATCAGCAGGCAATGTAATTTTAAAGGAACCATCGGCATTGGTTTGTGTACCCACCTTGGTTCCTTTTACTGTAACCGTAGCACTGGCTACAGGCTGATTGTCTTTGCTGCTGGAAACATTTCCTGAAATAACCGTTTGTGCTTGAATGGAGAGACTTAGAAAAAATAAGAATAGCGCACAGAGCGCACCCCTCAGGAGAGGGCGATTTTTGTTTAGCATAAGCAATGTTAGTTTGAAGTATTAAAATTTCGTTAAATGTAAGGATTAGTAATATAAGAGGTAAACTTTTCTTGTGTTTTTTTTAAGTTTTTTTTAAAAAAAAGACAAAAAAGTACCGGTTACTGCAAAAAAAGTACCGTTGCTTGGGGCAGACAGTGTAAACAGGTGAATTTTAAGCTGATGAATGGGTAAAATCAGGGATGGGTGCGGTTTACATAAAACGCTGTTGTTATTGGTCGTATTTTTTAAAGCACAATTCAGGAGGCTGGTATGCTTGTATAATTTTTAATATATCAGGGAGCAAACTTTTTAAACGGTAACACATGTTTTCTCCCCGTTTAAAAAGTATTACACGCTGCCAACTTTTCCTTGTTTGCTGAAAAACTGTTTTACCGGCGGGTAGAAAATGGCTGGCTGGCCGTTATTCACAACTGCTTTTTTGTAAAGTAATTCCCCGGTAATGCAGTGTTTGCGGGCAGTCCGGCTTTGTTCTCAGCAGGTTGGCACGAACAATTTTACCAATACCCATTTTCCCTTAATTTTACCCACCCAACAAAAAACAACAATGCCTGAAGATAAAAACAGACAGTT
>JANPGT010000243.1:0-4818 GCA_031424135.1 Chitinophagaceae bacterium | reverse complement strand
GCGGGTAAAATCGCTGTCGCTGCTTACAATGCAGAAACCATCGGCACGCCCGGAGTAGAGAATGTCCATGGCGTCTATGATCATGGCAGAGTCTGAAGAATTCTTGCCGGTGGTATAACTGTACTGCTGAATGGGCGTGATGGCGTTTTCCAGCAAAACCGTTTTCCATCCGCTGAGGGTGGGTTTGGTCCAGTCGCCATAAATGCGTTTAAAAGTAGGCGTGCCGTATTTGGCAAGCTCTTCCATCATTCCCTTTACATTGCTGTAGGGAATATTATCAGCATCTATGAGCACCGCCAGGCGGAGGTCTTTGTTGGAGTTCATGTATTAAAGGTAAGACTATTCCCTCAGCCCCTGCCCCTCTCCATCCCGCCAATGCGGGAGAGAGGGGTGCCTCACCGCAAAACTATTTACTGTTGGAAACGATGATTGCTTCTTGCTGAAAGAGTGTTTATCGTCAAAATCATATTCATCCTGGCAATCACATAAATCATAGTTCAGACAATTTACCACAGAGGCCAGGAGGTTTTTCACGGAGGGAAAGGAGGCGTTTGCTGCGGCAAAGGGCCATCGTCAAACTCATATTAATCCTGGCAATCCCATAAATCATAGTTCAGACAATTTACCACAGAGGACCGGAGGTTTTTCACGGAGGTAAAGGAAGCGTTTGCGGCGACAAAGGGCTATCGTCAAAAAAATCATATTAATCCCATAAATCATAGTTCAGACACTATGGACGGCGCTGTTTTGCACGCTGCACATCATTATCATGTATGGCCTTCACATCCCGTTTTGTTTTATTGTGGGCTGCTACGGCTGCACGGTGCTGTGCCCTTGCCTGCCCCGGCCTGCCACGTAAAACATTTTTAGCAACTGCACTGCGGTGAATATGTTCTTTTTCAAGGTCTTTTTTTACAACCTGCTTTTCATGAGGTGTAGCCTGTGCCATGGCTGCGGCGCTGATGATAAGTGCCGCCAGTAGTCCATATACTTTTTTCATATTGCTGCTGATTTGTTTAATGATTCTTTAATCAAAATAATGCCGGAATGGAGAGGCCTTGTATTTGATTATTTTACACAGCTGGTGCAGGGTGTAAGTAAACAGATTGGGGAAAATTGTCTACTAAATGGCATGGTTTAGGTGCAGACGCGCTAACCCGCTGTAATTACTTTATGCTAAGTTCTTGAAATCTCTCGTGCCCCGGGATGACAATCGAAATAGATTTCGTTAAGCGCGATAAAGATTTCATTAGGAGCCGGGGCATTTATTACCTTTAATACCACTTACACCCCCCATATGAACCGTTATATAGTCTTATTAGCCGCCAGTCTTTGCTTTGCACAAATTCTTACTGCGCAGGACCTGGTAGTCAAAGCAAATACGTTTATTGCTACCCTTAACGATGCGCAGAAAACCCAGGCATTGTATCCTTTTGATACCGCAGAACGCTACCGGTTTATGTATGTGCCCCTGAACGACCGCAAGGGCATTTCAATGAATGAGCTGGATGCTGCGCAGCAGGCGGCCGTGTTCAGTCTCTTAAAAACAAGCCTCGCTGATGAAACCGTGAAAAAAGTAAAATCCATTATGCTGCTGGACAATGTGCTGAAAGAGCTGGAGCACCGTAAAGCGGATGATCATTACCGCGACCCCGGTAAATATTTTCTTACCATCTTCGGTATTCCTTCTGCCACTACCATCTGGGGTTGGCGGTTTGAAGGACACCATATCGCTTTTCATTTTTCGGCCAATAAAAAGGAACTGGTAGCAGCCACGCCTTCTTTCCTGGGCAGTAATCCGGCCATAGTATTAGAGGGACCGCAAAAAGGAGAAGAAGTATTAAAAGAAGAAACAGAAAAAGGTTTTGCGCTGCTGCATGCATTGTCTGCCGCCGAACTGAAAAAAGCGGTGATAGATTCGGTAGCCCCAGGCGAAATTCTTACCGCTGCCAGCCGCACAGCCATGATTGAGCATCCGGCCGGCATCCGTTACAACGAGCTTTCACCCGCACACCAGCAACTGATGCTGCAGTTGCTGGGCCTGTATGTGCACCGCTATACAAAACTGTTTGCAGACAATATGCTGAAGCAGATACAGGCAGCGGGACTGGACAACCTTTGGTTTACCTGGGCGGGATATACAGAACATGTATTGGGTAAGCCATACTACTACCGCCTGCAGGGGCCGACCATTATTATTGAATACGATAATTCGCAGAACAACGCCAACCATATTCATACCGTTATCCGCGACCTGAAAAATGATTTTGGTGGCGATATGCTGCTGGAGCACTACAGGGAAAGCCATACCCCATCCAACTTCCCCTGAAAGGGAAGGGACCAAAGCACAGCCCCCGCTTTTATAAGTCGCTAATAAATGCCTAAAGGCTGCTGCACCATCCCCGTTAAAAAAATTAACCATCGTTTCTTAACCATACACCTTAAGGAACGTAGTACTCCCCCTGCCTACCGGACAGGCAGGCCTTCAGGGGGCTGGGGGGGTGAGGTTTCGTATTTTTTCTTACCTTTAGGCTATGGCGGAGAAAAAATTATCCAGGAAACTCATTTTAAGCATTGCGGAAGCGGCCAAAACGCCCAAGAACCGCCTGCATGTCATTTCCCGCAATGGCAAATGGGCCATTAAGAAGGAAGGCGCCAAAAGAGCCCTGGGCATCTATCCCACCCAAAGCGAAGCCATTGAAATTGCTACTGCCAGCGTAAAATCGGGCAAAACAGATGATGCCATTGTGCACGACCTGTTTGGCCAACCCGCTCAAAAAATTGTTTAATGCCTTTTGAGACCAATGTTTTTATCAATTGCCCTTTTGATAAGCATTATACGCCGCTGCTAAAGCCCCTTTTATTTACCGTATTGTATTTTGATTTGCAACCATTGGTTTCAGAAACCAAATCTTCGGGCCAGGTAAGGGTGGAGCAAATCAAAAAACTCATCTTCAATTCAAAATATTCCATTCACGATATCTCCCGCAGCGAAGCCCTGCAGAAAAATGATCTGCCGCGCTTTAATATGCCGTTTGAAATGGGACTCGATTTGGGGTGTCAGGCTTTTGGAAAAGGTAAACGGGCATTTAAAAAATCGCTGGTGCTGGAGAAAACAAAATACCATTACCTGAAAGTGATATCTGATATCGGCGGACAGGATATTGAAAACCACAACGACAACCCGGAAGAACTGATTAGAAAAGTACGCAACTGGTTTGCAGCGGTGTTGAACAACCATCAACCGAGTCCTACCCTAATCTGGGACGATTACAATAAATTTTTAATTGATATGACGGAAATGCTGCGCAAAGATGCGTTTTCGCAGGAGGATATAGACAGCCTTCCCTTTTCTAATTTCATTCTGCTGGCAAAGCGATGGATAGCGCAGCACAAGCCCGGAAAATAGAAAGCCCGGCCAGTAATGGCCGGGCAGTGTACACCTGGATGCAATAATCAGAGGCTTTATACCTTTCACTTATTTCTTTTTCACATAGCTATCCAGGTAGTTGTTGTTGTTCCTTACATTTTTGGAATTTTCTTTTCTGTTTTCTCAGGGTCGTAAATGGGCGCATCTATTTCTGGCTCAGTCACGGTCTTGTCGCTCCTGGTGCGCCTGTCTTCTTTTTGTATATCCTGGTTTTCCTTTTTATCGTCTTCAGGCCAGCGGTCATGTGCTTTCCCAATTCTGCCTTCATTGTCTACACTTATATTGCTCTTGTCTGTGCCCTGCTGCTGATTACCGGGGATGTTCTTTTGGTTATTACCCGCCTTTGAAGCATCTGCATTCTGCTGCTGTGGCGGATGTTTCAGTGGCTGGTCCTGTTTTCCGTTTTGATTTTGCTGTTGCTCATTTTTCATATCGCATCGTTTTAAAAATTAGTAAAACAGATTAACACTGTATCTATTATTGAAAATGATGCCGGAAAAATTTCAGCGTAAAAGCGGCCGGGTTGGCTATTTAATTGCAGTAAATGAGTAGCAGATACCCCTACATGCCTGTAGAAACATATCTACATGATTAAATTGCTGTTAATACCCGAGTTTTCGCAAACAACTGTGCATGTTGATGCCTTTTTGCAACGACATGTAGAATAGATCGCCCAGTTGCTGTATTCTTTTCTCTATATTAAAAATGTTGAACTGTGAAGGATGCAACCCTTTTTTAATTTCTTTCAGTAATACCGGGGCAGACACCTGCGCACCCTGCACAGGCCTTACACTATAAGCCGATGCCACCGTTTGTCCACGGCTGTTCTGCAGATAATCGATATAAATTTTATTTCCTCTTTTTTTGAGTGATCTTTCCAGGCTGGTAAAAGAAGGTAATTGCTCCTGTACCAGTGTGGCAATGATTTCACCAAAGCTGCGCGCCTGTTCATAGCTGTATTTCGCGTTCAATGGTACAAAAATATGCATACCGGTAGCGCCGGATGTTTTGCAATAATAAGTAGCGCCGGCTTTTTCAAGCAGCTGGCAGGTTGCCTGTGCTGTTTCAATTACCTGCTCAAAATTATTTTTATCAGATGGATCGATATCAATAATCATGTAACTGGGTTTGTCGGGCGATGTAAACGTAGAATTCCATGGGTTCATTTCTATGCAACCCAGGTTGGCGAGGTAGATAAGTGTAGCCTTGTTGTTACAAATTGTATAGTCTACTGTTTTGCCGGTTGATTCGGATAGAAAAGGCACTGTTTTTATCCATGAAGGAAAATGTCCCCCGGCATCTTTCTGGTAAAAACCTTTATCGGCTATGCCATTAGGATTTCTTTTCAAAGACAGGGGCCTGTTTTTTAAATAAGGCAGTATCACCGG
>JANPGT010000242.1:0-1813 GCA_031424135.1 Chitinophagaceae bacterium | reverse complement strand
AGTAGTGGTAAGGCGGTAAATACTGTCCCTGTCTTTATAATTGTCGAAACTGTTTTCATTTTGTACCCACAGCAGGATAAGTACCGCTGCGGTCATGCCTACCGATAAACCGGCAATATTGATGAAGCTGGTAGATTTATTTTTCCAGGTGCTTCTCCATGCGGTGATAAAATAGTTCTTTAGCATAACATACACATTTCTGATGTGTGATTTTGTGATGGCCGATTTCTTCTACACTCGGATACTTTATCATAAGTCTGTTTCCTTTGGTACGAAATCCCGCCCCCGCCATTGTAATAAAAAATATAGTTTGTGCAACCCACTAACGACTTACCACTCACGATTCACGTTCTTATTCAGCCCGCAAACTATTAACCGGGTTGGCCAGCGCAGCTTTTATAGCTTTAAAGCTTACCGTAATCAGGGCAATCAGCAAGGCAGCAAGCCCTGCCAATACATATATCCACCAGCTGATGTTTATGCGGTAAGCAAAATCCTGCAGCCATTGGTGCATGGCCCACCAGGAGATGGGAAATGCCAGCAGGCAGCCAATAAATACCAGTTTTAGAAACTCTTTCGAGAGCATCTGTGTTACCTGCGTTACACTGGCGCCCAGGACTTTCCTTATACCAATTTCTTTGGAACGCTGTTCCGCCGTATAAGTAGCCAGTCCAAATAAACCCATACAAGCTACAAAGATGGTCAGCAGTGCAAATATGTTAAGTATGCGCCCCGTCTTTTGTTCCGCTGCATAGGTACTATTATAGAGCTCATCCATAAACGCATAGCTGAAAGGCTCTTGTGTTCTGAAAGCTTCCCATTGCTTTTTCATGGAGACCAGTAAACCCGCAATGTCTTTGGTTTTCACTTTTACAATCAGGCCTGTTTCTGACTGCAATACCATCAGCAGTGGAGTAATGGCTTCATGCAGTGATTTGAAATGGAAATCTTTTGCGACGCCAACAACAGTATAGGCAAAATTCTTTCCCCTGTCGCTGTTCTGCTGTACAATTTTCTGCCCGATGGCATTGCTGCCCAAGCCAAATGCCTTCGCCGCTGTTTCATTAATCACCATGGCGGATGAATCAGTGGGCATAGTGGCGGAAAAATTTCTGCCGGCTGCCATCTCAATGCCCAGGGTAGGAATATATTGATCATCTATCCGGTATTCCAGTGTGCGCATCATTTGGTTTTCTTTGCCATCAGGATAGGCAAGCGTGTTGTTACTGAAGCTGGGACCTGCAGGTTTATAGCCTGAGACAGTGATATTGCTGATGCGGGGATCCTGCAGCAACTGCTGTTTAAAAATCTTCTCATTACTGCCCAGGGCCCATGAATTGGCAATCACCAGTAATTGTTCTTTGTTGTACCCCAGTTTTTTGTTTTGAATAAATTTCATTTGCTGGTACACAATGATAGTGCCCGTGATTAAACTAACTGAAATGAAGAACTGAAAAACCACCAGGCTGCTCCTGAGGCCCAGGCTTTTGGTACTGCTGCTCAGTTTACCTTTCAGTGTGGCAATGGGTGTAAACGAAGAAAGAAAAAATGCGGGGTAGATACCGGCCAATAGTCCTACCAGTAATCCCAATGCCAGCAGCAACAGCAAGGGCTGCAGGCTTACACCAAAGGAGAGGTTTTTGCCTGACAATCCATTGAAGACCGGCAAGGCCAGCTGCACCATTAATGCGGCGATGAACAAAGCGATAGCGGTTAACAATACGGATTCCAGCAGGAATTGCCTTACCAGTTGCCATTTTCCTGAACCCATTACTTTCCGGATACCTACTTCTTTTGCACGTTTGGAGGCGCC
>JANPGT010000241.1:0-6859 GCA_031424135.1 Chitinophagaceae bacterium | reverse complement strand
AGAACTGAGAACCAGGAACTATTTCGGTCAGACGGGGACGTTAGACCGTTCCCCCGCCCAATTGAAAGTATGCAGAAGTCCATAATCCACTTCGTATTGGAAAACTAAGCACTGAGAACCCTGAACTATTCCGGTCAGACGGGGACATCAGACCGGCGCAACTCCCTGTGTAGCCCCGGCGTCTCTGCGGTTCTTTGGCGCTATTTCAGCAGCTGGTTAATGGCTTTTTCCAGTTGTTTACCATCCAGATCGCGGGCAACAATTTTCCCTGTCTTATCCAGCAGGTAACTGGTAGGTATCTGCTCAATCTTCCATTGATTGGCTACCGGGGCATTCCAGCCACCGTTTTCGTTTACCTGCAGCCAGGTAATTTTATCTGCCGCAATGGCTTTTTTCCAGTCGGCCAGTTCATCATCAATGCTGATGCTGTAGATTTCAAATCCTTTTGCTTTCAGGGCCGGGTAGATACTCACCAGGTGCTTATTGGCCTTCCTGCAGGGGCCGCACCAGCTGGCCCAGAAATCAATCAATACCACCTTTCCTTTCAAAGAAGACAAATTAACAGCGTTGCCATTTACATCCTTTAACGAAATCTCGGGAGAAAGGGTGCCGATTTTTGGCTGGGCAAAACTGGTAACAGCAGCCAGTACAAAACCTAGAAACAGTAATTTTTTCATTGGTGTTTTTTAAAAAATCGCTGCCTGCATTTCACAGGCAGCGATAAAGTTAAATAGTTACATGATAAATACGCGTACCTGCAGCCAGTCCTGCTTTTTCGCAGCAGGATCCAGCTTTGCCTGTTTTTATACATTGCATGGCAGTAGCCGCACTGTATTTTTTAAAGGCAGCGGGTGTAAGAAAGTTTTTATCTATTATCACCAGGTTCCGCTCGCCATTGAGCACCTGGTCGCTGATGTTCAGGAAATGGTATTCATTACCGGCGATAGAAACATGGTCGTCATTTTTCACCGCGGTATTATTGAAATTACCGGTGATGGTAAATTTTGCTACAAAAAAGCCCGCTTCTTCAACGGCTTTCTTCAACCCGTCTATATCGGCGGCAACGCCTTCTTTAAACACCAGGTTAAAAGCAGAGTTTTTAATGTCGGGCTTTACTGATGCAACATAGGGCAATTCCTTAAGCGCATTGTCGATGGCCTTTGTACACATGGCACAGGTAAGACCACTTGCCTGTATAGTAGCTTTTGTAAACTGGGCCTTTGCGGCTACCGCGGACATCGCCAGTATACAAAGCATGGTAAATAATTTCTTTTTCATTTTTCCTGTTTTAGGGTTTCACTAAGATTTGCAGCAGGCTTTTTCCTTACAGGCGGCCATGTCTTTGCATTTGTCTTTGTCTTTTGCACATAGCCCATCCTTGCAGCAGCCTGCATCTTTTTTGCAGTCCGTAGCATTGCCCGCAGCGTTACCGCAGCAGCTTACGGCAATATCTTCTTTTGCAGCTGCTTTGCGCTGGTAATGGCAGCAACCCGGCAAATTATTATAGGCTTCAGCCGTTGCAGGAACGGCCTGGGTATCGTATCCTGCAGCTGCCACTGCCTGTTGTACTTTCAGGGCATTGGCTTTGCCTGCGTTCCAGCCAACAATGAGTACTTTATTGTCTTCGTTCCAGCTGGCAGTAGCGGCGCCGGCATCAATTGCTGCCTTTTCAATTTTCTTTTTACACATGCCGCATTCGCCCCACACTTTTATGTTTTCTTTTTGCAGTGCAACGGTTTTCTGCGCGTGCGTAGTAAAGGCGGTAGTGATAACTATAATAAACGATGTTATAAATGAAAGCGTTTTCATGATATATTTTTTAAATAAAGAATGTTGATACAATACGTGAGTGTACCCTTTTGGCAGGCACATAAAAAAAGACATGCACCAGTTAAACGGTGTACATCTTATGGTTAGTATCAAATTCTGAAAACGCCGTAACGGACAAAGAGGGGAAGCTGTTCTATATCATCATCCGGCGGTGAGTGATTGGCCGGTATGGAAACCTGGCAGCAGGGAAGCTGGCAGGCATTTATTAAATTGAATTCCTGGGTGGTAGCTGCGGGTAAATTTACCTCAAAGTCTGCATTAACCTGTTTGTGGGCATCCTGCAGTTTGATGAATTTTACTTCATCGTGGCAACATTTGTTCTTGCCATTTTTCATACCGCATTTGCCACAGGTATGATCTGCATCAGCGCTGATAGCTACGGAAGCGCCTGACTGCTTGCCCATACAATAATGAATCTGCAATACCAGTCCGCTGGTAATGGCCAGGTACATAAAGGCAACTGATATGGCGAGGATCTTTTTCAATGCGTGTACAAAACTAGCAACTAAAACCCAAACTGTCAACTGGTGGCAGCCGGGTGGCTGCCTTTATAATTTAATTAACAAAGCTCCACAAAATACCAAACCTGATGATGAGGCCCGGATAGGCGTATCCATTGATGGCGAGGTTGTTATTGGTAAAACCAAAGCCGCTTTTGGTACGCGCCGTATTCAGGTTTTCTGCCCTGATATAGGCAGTGAAACTTTTCACCCTGAAATGGAAATAGGCATTAATGGTGGGTAGTTTCAGTTTTACAGTAGCCGTGTCCTGGTAATAAAACTGGCCCAGTAAGGGAGAATAGCCATCGGCCTTATAGGGGGTGTTGTATTTTATTTCCAGTCCGGTGGCCATCTGCAGGTTTTTAAAGCCCAGGCTACCCAGGTAGCCAATGCGGCTGCGGGTAAACAGCAGGGGCACATTGATGTTTCCATTGCCGGCTTTTTGCTGCAGGGTCAATTCTACTATCCATTGCAGGTGTTTGCGCAAACGGATTTCTTTTTCGGCGCTCACCTGCAGCAGGTTAAAAACATCCGATTGTGCAGCATGGTAATAATCCTTGAAATAGCTGAAATTGGTAATCAGGAAATAGTTGCCCGACAATTTCAATTTTCGTTCAGGCTGTTCAATGGAAGCAAAAATGCGGGTAGTATTTTCTTTATTAAAGCCACTTACATTGGCAATATTAAAACTGCTGGAAGGGTTGAAAATAAAGGACGGCGTCCTGTTCACATTCTGGAAACCCACCTGCAGGTAACCCAGTTTTTTGCTTACGAAGCGGCGCAGACTGCCGTAGGCATTATAATCACCTGCATTCAGCCCCGCCAGGTAGAGTTCGCCATGGGCTTCTGCGTCCCATTTCTGGTTACGGGTCTTGTTACGGTATTCTGCATGCACCCATGTGTTCTGGTATTGAGATACACTTCCATCGAACTGGCCCTTCAGTGTTTGAAGGCTGGCGCCCACTTTAAAAAATTGCTGCGGGTTTTTAGCATCCGGGAACTGGTACAGTGAAAAATCATTTATCATTTCATTCCACTTATCCTGCAATTGATATTTGGCGGGCATGGAAAGAAAATTATAGAAAGGGCGGTAAAAATTGGTGTCGTTGTACAGGCTTACGCTGGCATCGCTGAATTGGTAGGTATAGCTGTTCAGTTGAAAACTGTGTTCCATGCGCAGTTTTGGGTAGAACAAATGCACCATTACAGAATCTGTTTCCACAGAATCTTTTTTGCCCAAATCATATTGCTGGCGCAGGAAGAAATTGCTGATACGGTATTTATTTCCTGTAATTACAGAAGTACTGAAAGGACTGACTGCGCTGGGACTTACCGACCCCAGGTATACAGGGATGGTTTTTCGGTCTTTATTTTCCGGCAGCACATCCAGGTCATCACTATTTCTGAAACCACCATTTTCAGCAGATTGTATTTTATTATTTATAAGCACAAAGAACAGGTGATAACGCCGGTTAGGACTCTGGTAAGAACTGTTGAGGCGATAGCTTGACTGGCTGGCATTCTGGTTTTTAAAGGTGCCCGGCGAATTCAGCAGGCGGTACTGAAACGCAAAGTTCCAGTTGGGATTGATATTCTGCGTATGCAATACCTGCACCAGCTGTTCCTGCTTGCTGCCTAAAAAATAACCCAGTTGGGTATAAGGCCGGGTAGTGCTGAAAAAACGCGTGTCTTCTACTTTTATGCGGTAGATATCATAAGCATGAAAACCAGCATCCCAGCCTGCTTTCAGAATAGGAGAAAACAAAAAAGATTTGGCGGCGCTGCCGGTATTACCCAGGGTAAAATAATCCGCCGGCACCAGGAATCTTTTTGAAAAATCGTTGATAGAAGAATCAAACTTGAGGTAGCGGCTGCTGTCCAGGTACCTGAAATTGATGGTGATGGAATCCTCCAGCCCGGTACGGTGTTTCAGGCTGTCTTTGGTGGCGCCCCTGCCTCCGCCCCCACCCGAACTGCCGGGGCGCGGAATGCGGTCCATAAGACCCCGCTGCGCTGCTGCCTGCAGGCCGGCCAGCAGCAATAAAGTAAATAGTATGTAGAAGTATTTAATCAAAAGAATTTAGCGGCAAATTACTTATCTAAAGGTATACAGCAATTTAGCGGAAAGTTAATCTTATACCGCCATTACCATTTCTTTGAAGAGGGCACTGAATTTGGGTTCCGCATCTTTGGCCGCCTGCAGTACTTCGGCATGGGTGATGGTATTCTGTTCTTCGCGTATACCGATGTCTGTTATAACGCTCATGGCAAATACCGGCAGCCCTGCATGTACCGCTGCAATTACTTCCTGCACGGTACTCATACCTACGGCATCTCCGCCCAGCAGGTGAATCAGTTTGTACTCTGCCCTTGTTTCAAAGGTGGGCCCTGTTACACCGCAATAGATGCCTTTTTTTACTGCAATACCCAGGCGGGCTGCAATGGCTTCTGCTTTTTTTATCAGGTCTTTCCTGTACGGCTCGCTCATGTCGGGGAAACGCGGCCCCAGCGCCGTATCGTTTTTGCCCAGTAAAGGATTGACTGTAAAAAAACTGATATGGTCTTCTATGATCATCAGGTCACCCACCTTAAACCCGGGATTTACTCCCCCTGCCGCATTGCTGATTAGCAAAGTGGAGATACCCAGTTCTTTCATCACCCGGATAGGAAAGGCTACGTCAGACGCAGTATAACCTTCGTAAAAATGAAAACGGCCCGCCATACATACAATTTTTTTTCCGCCCAGGGTGCCAAAAATCAATTTGCCCTGGTGCCCCTCTACTGTAGAAACCGGGAAGTTGGGTATCTGGCCATATGGAATTTCTTTTTCAATGGCAATTTCATGCACCAGGTTGCCCAAACCACTGCCCAGCACAATACCTGTTTGCGGCGTTTGCGGGTACAGTTGCTGAATAAATGCAGCGGTTTCTTTAATTTTTCCGGCGGTAACAGACATATGCGTATTTTATTGGCTGCAAATATAGAGAAATGCCCAAACTGCTTCATTTTTAACTGATAACAGCGTCATGTAAACTTGCAAAAAGAATTGTTTCCGACTATATTTGACGTTCACATTCCATCTATTGAACATTGCTGTAAGATATCCCCTCCTCGCGCTGCTCTGCCTTTTGCTGGTACAAACCGGCAATGCACAATTATGTACCGGCAGCCTGGGCGACCCGGTAGTAAACATCACTTTTGGCAGCGGTAATAATCCAGGCCCGTCCTTATTGGCCGGCAGCACCAACTATAACTATGTTTCCACCCTGTGCCCTGCCGATGGCAATTATACCGTGGTAAACAGTTCTTCGGGTTGTTTTAACAACAGCTGGCATACTGTGGCAGAAGATCATACAGCGGGTGATGTAAATGGATACATGATGCTGGTAAATGCCTCTGTAAACCCGGGCGTGTTTTACCTGGATACGGTAAAAAATTTATGTGGGGGAACTACATACGAATTTTCTGCCTGGATACTCAATATTTTGAAATCATCTGCCTGCGGAGGCGCCGGAAACATGCCCAATATCACCTTCAGTATTGAGACCACCACGGGTGTAGCCATCCAGTCTTACAATACGGGCAATATTGCCAACATCTTCAACCCGCAGTGGAACCAGTATGGATTCTTTTTTACCTTACCGCCTGCTTATGGTTCACTGGTATTGCGTATGATCAACAATGCCCCTGGTGGCTGCGGCAATGACCTGGCCCTGGATGACATTACTTTCCGGCCCTGCGGCCCCAAAGTAGATGCTGCATTTGCCAATGTAAATGGAATCAACGACACCGTTAATTACTGTATTACTGATAATAAATTAATCACCGTAAACGGCACCGTTCAAACCGGCTACAATAACCCGGTGATGCAATGGCAGCGAAGCATTGACAGCGGTAAAACCTGGATAGACTTACCGGGTGCTACCACCGGCAGTTACACCAGGAATTATGCTGCTGCAGGTGTTTTTCAATACCGCCTCACTGCATCAGAGTCGGGTAACCTGGGCATATCGGGTTGCAGGGTAGCCTCCAACGTGCTTACCATACGCATAGATGGTATACCTGTTCCGCAGGCCGCCAATTCATCGCCCGCCTGCGTTAACACCGCCGTTACACTGGTAGCAAAAAATGGGTATACCTATCTATGGACAGGTCCCAATGGGTTTTCTTCCACGGCCGCGTCGCCCGTTATTGCTGCTGTTATACCTGCCAACGGCGGCAAGTATTATGTAGCCGTTACCACCAGGGGCGGTTGCGTACAAACAGATTCCACCCTTGTAATTGTAAGCAGTTTGCCGGTGGCAGCTGCTGGGCAGGATGAGGCGATTTGTGAAGGCAGTAAGATTACGCTGCAGGCAAGCGGCAGCCTGTATTATTCCTGGACGCCGGTGACCGGACTTTCGGATCCCAATATCGCCAACCCGTTGGCAAGCCCGTTAACCAGCACCACCTATACCGTTAAAGTAAGCAACCAGTTCAACTGCTCTGCAAAAGACAGCGTGCGTATTACTGTGCTGGTAAAACCAACC
>JANPGT010000240.1:0-2409 GCA_031424135.1 Chitinophagaceae bacterium | reverse complement strand
GTTCCCTTTCCTGCAGCTGGAAGGGTAGTTCATCAATCACTTCCATATTAACCCGGAACGGATAGTTATTTTGTACAGAAAGCTGAAGCGCATTCCTGTCGCCATTACTCAGCCTGTCCGCCACCTGCCTGCTGGCCTGGGGTGCTGCACCAATCACAAAAATAAAAACCAGGTCAATCAGCAGCAGCGCGGCATACAGTCCGGCTATCATATAACTTACCGGCTCCAGTACAGAAATAAAATAGCCCAGCAAAAAAAACAATACGCTGAGGGCCCCCAGCAGGTAAAATCGCTTAGTGAAAAAAAGCGGTTTCAGCAGCAGGTGCGCCAGCATCCACAACAAGGCGCCGCACAGCAGTATAACCAATAAGAACATAAGCGTTTATCTTGGAATTTCTACAGATTTAATGATTTTTTGTACCAGGTCATCGGGTGTCATGCCCTCCATCTCCTTTTCGGGCGTGAGTATAATACGGTGGCGCAATACATGCGGTATTACTTCTATAATGTCTTCGGGTGTTACAAAATCACGGCCACGAATAGCCGCAAATGCTTTGGCAGCTCTTACAATGGCCAGTGAGGCACGTGGTGAGGCACCCAGGTAGAGCGATGGATTATTGCGGGTTTCGTTCACCACCCTGGCAATAAATTCCAGCAGGCGGGGTTCTACTACCAGTTGCAGCACCGTTTCGCGGTACTGTGCTACCTGTGCGGTAGTCATAATTTTAGGTATATCGTTCAGCATGGTTTGCTGCGATTTGTTGTGCTGGTCGTTCAGTATCGCAATCTCTTCTTCCACGGTTGGATACCCTACTTCAATTTTAAAAATAAAACGGTCCAGCTGTGCTTCCGGCAGCCGGTAAGTTCCTTCCTGGTCAATCGGGTTCTGTGTAGCCAGCACCATAAATGGTGGGGCCATGGGATAGGTAATGCCATCCACCGTTACCTGGCGTTCTTCCATCACCTCAAACAAAGCAGCCTGGGTTTTGGCAGGAGAACGGTTTATCTCGTCTATTAAAATAATATTGCTGAAGATGGGACCTTTTTTGAAATCGAACCGTACGTCTTTGGGATTGAATACTGAGGTACCCAGCACATCAGAAGGCATCAGATCTGGTGTAAACTGCAGCCGCGAAAAATCAGCATCAATAATTTTGGCGATTATTTTTGCCGTAAGGGTTTTGGCAACACCCGGCACCCCCTCAATTAAAATATGCCCATCTGACAGGAGGCCTGCTATGATCAAATCTACCATCTGGTGCTGACCCTTGATCACTTTTCCCACCGTTTCGCGGATGGCATCTACAGCGTTGTTGAGCTGCGACAAATCGGTCCGTTGCTGAAAAACTATCTCTTCCATGGGATGTATTTAGCGTTTATAAAATTCATAAATAAGATTGTTGATATCGAACAGTTCCTGGTCTGTTATGGAGTCTGTATTGTTCAGGTAGTCCGCTTTTTCCATCAGGTGCTGCACCTTATTTTCTGCCACACCGCTTTTTCTTGACAATGCCTGAATAAATTCCGCATTGATGGTACTGGTGTTTAAATAATAACTGCTGCGGATATGCTCAAAAAAATAGGTCATCATTTTTACAGCAATATTCCTGTTGTCTTTTTTCTGCAGGTATAAATTTCCTATGGTATGAACAAATGAAAGGCTCTCATTTTTATTGGCAGGCAACACCGGCACCAGTCTTCTTTTCCTTTTGCTGCCGAAAGCAATGTACAGCAGCATGAGCGCACAGGCTATGAGCAAAGCGTATTTCAGGGGTGGATTTTTCCAGAAAATAGCCAGTGCAGAGAAACCATCTCCTTCTTTTCCAAACCGGTTGGTATCTCCCCAAAAAACGGAATGCGCGTCTTTGTTAAGGTAGGAAAATACCTGGCTGTAGTAACTGACATTATCGCCCGTCAGCAAAAAATAATTGGAAAATGCCGAAGGTTCTGTATGAAAATAGAATTTACCCTTGCCATAACGTGTAACAAGGTAATTCACTTTACCATTTTCATTAACGCCCAGTTCCCTGCTGTAACTGCTGTCGTAACCGGTAAATACATTCAGCAGCGGAAAAAAATAAAAGCCAAATCTTTTCCGTCCAAATGCAAGGGTGTCTGCCATACGCAGGGAAGTATAGGAACGCTCGCCGCCACGGCCTTCAAACGCATGGTCCACTTCCTGTTTAATGCCCAGGGTATCCAGCAGCCGCCTGTCTATATTTTCTGAAGAAATGAAAAATTCATTGCCTCTCTCTACATAACTCAGCAGCTGCCCGATTTCTTCGGTATCCATGGCAATATCTTTACCGATGCTGAGGTATACCGTACCTTTCATATAAGAAAAGCTGTTTACCAGTGCATTTACTTTTTTTGACGCCAGGGAAATATCGCCGTTGAACTGCTGTGGCA
>JANPGT010000239.1:0-3409 GCA_031424135.1 Chitinophagaceae bacterium | reverse complement strand
GCCAGTAAAGTATCCAGTGGTTTTTTTCTGCAAAAAATAAAAGGCAATAAAGTCTACTATAACCTGCGCGGAGAAAGCATCAAATGGGATACCGCCCAGAAAAACTGGAAGGTAGAGAACGCCGTAGAGCGGCAGATAGATGGCCTGCATGAAACCGTGAAACTGGTACCGGTAATGAACCTGAAGCTGAACATTACTCCCAAAGATCTGCGCAGGGATGAGTACCTGAAAGACAAACTGAGTTCGCCGGAGTTGAAAGAATTTATCAGGATGGAAGAAATGCGCGGCACAGAAGGCCTGAATACCTATAAAGTAGAATATTACCGGCGCATTGCCACGCCATTCTCTGTGGTAATATTAACCCTGCTGGGGGCCGTAGTAGCCAGCCGCAAAACACGTGGGGGCAGCGGCCTTCATTTGGCTTTTGGCATTGTAGCCGCCGCCAGCTTTGTTATTATGGACCGGTTCTCCATTGTTTTCTCCAGTAAAGGCAGTCTTTACCCGGTGGTGGCCGCCTGGATACCCAATTTTATATTTACGCTGGTTACTTTTTTTGTATACCGTAAGGCACCCAAATAATGATTGCTGATTTAGGAAGTAGCGATTTTGAGATTTCTTTTGGTGCAATATCCACAGCAAATCACAAAATCCAACAATCACAAAATCAGCAATATTGCACGCTGATATTTGCGTTTCTTTGTGGCAGTAAAACTTAGATTAGTCAATGCGTTACTACATTATAGGAGGAGAAGCTTCAGGAGATTTGCATGGCAGCAATCTTATCCGGCAGATCCGGCAACTGGATGAAAAGGCAGAGATACGTTGCTGGGGCGGCGATATGATGCAGCAGGCTGGTGCAGAACTGGTAAAACACTACCGCGAACTGGCTTTTATGGGTTTTATAGAAGTGGTTAAAAACCTGCCTGCCATTATGCGCAACCTCAAGTTCTGCAAGCAGGATATTCTTGCCTACAAGCCGGATGTGCTGGTGCTGATTGATTACCCCGGGTTTAATCTCAGGATCACTGAATGGGCCAAACAACAGGGTTTTAAAATTGCCTACTATATTTCTCCGCAGGTATGGGCATGGAAGGAAAACCGGGTGCATAAAATAAAACAATATGTAGACCGGATGCTGGTGATACTGCCCTTTGAAAAAGATTTTTATAAAAAATGGAATTATGGGGTGGAGTACGTTGGGCACCCACTGATAGAAGTTATTGAACAGGCAAAAGCAGCTCCACCAGCTACCGCTTTCTCCCATAAACCCATTATTGCACTTTTACCCGGCAGCCGTAAGCAGGAAATTATAAAGAAATTGCCCATCATGCTGCAGGTAAGCAAGGCCTTTACCAGCTACCAGTTTATTGTGGCCAAGGCACCCGGCCTGGATGCCACTTTTTACGATGCTTTATTGCAGCCGTACAGCAATGTGTCTTTTGTAAGCGGACAGACCTATGATTTGCTGCAGCAGGCAAAAGCAGCGCTGGTAACCAGTGGCACCGCTACGCTGGAGACGGCCCTGTTTGGGGTGCCCGAAGTGGTGTGCTATAAAAGCAGCAATATTTCTTACCAGATTGGCAAGCGGGTGATTAAAGTCAAATATATTTCGCTGGTAAACCTTATCATGGACAAACCCATCGTAAAGGAGCTTATCCAGGACCAGTTGACGCCGGCAAACCTGGAGACAGCACTGAATGATTTACTGAACAATCCTGCGCGGATAGCACAGTTGCGGGACGATTACCGGCAATTAAGGCAAATACTGGGCGAGGGAGGGCGTGCATCTGCCAACGCTGCCAAAAGTATTGTGGAATTGGCTGCCACCGGCAATAAAAAAGCGAAATGATAATTTCATTTCGCTTTAGTGGAGAGTATCGGGGTCGAACCGACGACCTCTTGCATGCCATGCAAGCGCTCTAGCCAACTGAGCTAACCCCCCATTTTCCGCCCATCCTGATTTGCGGAGTGCAAATATATAAGATTTTGACAAAGATGCCATACAGTTTAAAAGAACATTTTTCACCCATTATTGTTACATTGGCAAACAGGTTTGTACACCCTAAACTATCGCTCATGGGAATCTGGCAACAAATTGGAGAATACTTGTATTTAAAGAAAAGGGACCCCAAAGCCCCCAACACGCAATGGATGAAATACATGCATGGCATTAACCGCCTCAGCATATTTTTATTCCTCTTTGCCCTGATTGTGTTGCTGCTGAAGATTTTTGTATTTAAAAGACATGCGTAATAATAAAGTCAAGTCTTTATAGGCAGTTACTGCTGCCGCATTGTTCTATTCTATCTTCATACAGCAATTAGTGGTAGCAATCTTGTAATCTCTTTCTGCAAAATAATACCACTGCCACCGCCGCAGGCTGGCCAAGTATGGCTGCGCAAATAGTAAAATCTTCCATCAACACAGTAAAACCTGACATTGGCCAGGCGGCTGTTCTGATCTAATTTACTGCCTCGATTGAAACGGTATTTTTAGCCTGTTTCAGTTTGTACCAGAAACTGATTGCACCAACAGCGCCGACTGCCATGTTTGAAAAAAAATATTTTGAAGCCTTCACTACCGGGCATACACGCCTGACTACCGGCAGAACGATTACCGAAACGGATATCGTGCTGCATGCCGGTCAATCCGGCGATTTTTTCCCCCATCATATGGACGAAGAATGGTGCAAAACGCAGCCATTTAAAAAACGGATAGCCCATGGCACCCTTGTTTTTACCGTAGCCATTGGCTTAACTGCAGATCATATTAATGAAGTATCCATAACCTACGGGTACGATCGGGTACGTTTTGTGAAGCCGGTATTTATAGGCGATACTCTTCGGGTATCCGTTACCATCAAAGAAAAAAAAGATCATAAAAAGCAGGGTTTCGGTCTGGTAACAGAACTGGTAGAAACTTTTAACCAGCACAAAGAACTGGTAATGGTGTGTGAACATCTATTGATGGTGCAGAAAGGGGTTGGTTAGTTAGTTGATTGGTTGGTCGACGGCCGGTAGCTCACAGCTAAAAGCGCAAGGCTCAGATAGTGATTAAGTAAAAAAGATATCCAATGGCTGCAGTCATTTTAAAAGGAATAGCGTGGGGGCATAGCCGGGGAATCACACCCTTGCTGGCCTTGTCTCAACGGTATGCAGAACTGCACCCGGGTGTAGAGATACAATGGAAGAAGAGAACCCTGCAGGAATTTGCAGATTATCCCATTGAAGCCCTTACTAAAGAATATGATCTGCTCATCATTGATCACCCATGGGTGGGTTGTGCGGCTGCAGGAAAATCTGTGTTGCCTTTAAATGAATACCTGCCGGCAGCTTACCTGGAAGACCAGCATATTCATTCAGTGGGGCAATCGCATGCCAGTTATAACTACCAGCAGCAGCAGTGGGCA
>JANPGT010000238.1:0-6408 GCA_031424135.1 Chitinophagaceae bacterium | reverse complement strand
ACAAACGATTTTTTCATAATCTGAGATTGCTGGCAAGAAGTAACCAAAGATCTCCCTTTGTTCCGGATTAAGGGCTAAATAATATGCAAACAGGCCTTATTTGTCTGCAAAATGAAAAAGCCACCCGCTGGCTTAATAGTGTTGGTACAATTGCTGAATCGTCCGGTGTAACTGCATGTTTGTCCTGCCGGGGAGACCAGCGCTGCAAGTAATTTTGCTAAATGAAAAACAATACTGCACAAACAAATAGTATGAAAACAAAAATGAAACTGCTGGCTTCTTTTAAGATATGGCTCGCGATCTATCCGTCTATAACCCTTTTTCTCTACTTTTTTGGCGAGCCAATGGCTGTGCTGCCCCTGTACCAAAGAACCTTGCTACTCACTGTTTTGCTGGTGCCCTGGGTTGTATTTGCCGGGGTACCTTTTGTAGAATCAGTTATCAGAAAAATAGCTGTAAAAAAACAGTCGGATAATTAATTCCAATTACTTATTTAGCGGGTAATTAAAAAATCTCTGGCGATTGTTGGGGAGATTTCAAACTGTTAAATGCGCTTCGTTGTATCTTTAAGTATTACAGTTTAAAACAATAATGGCCGCCGAAAAATGACCTACCAGGTGTATGTTATAGAACTCTCCAAAAAAGTATTTACGCTGGATGCAAAATTTCGCCAGGCCAATCCCCAGTTTAACGGCGTGCTGGAATGCCTCTATGTTGGCATGACCAGCAAAACACCGGCGGAACGTTTCAAACAGCATAAAACCGGCTACACCAATAAAAAAGGACATAATCTTTCGGCAGCCATTGTGCACAAATATGGCGCTTACCTGCGGCCGAGTCTGTACAATCATATCAATGTAAAATCAATGAACCGGCAGGAAGCGCTGGCAATGGAAAAAAAACTGGCGCTGGATCTCCGGCGTAAAGGATACGCCGTTTGGTTTAACTGATAGTTAGATTTTTGCTGATGATTTTAGCATACCCCTGGTTATTCGTTTTTTTGATAAGCGGGGTTTTGCACTGGTTAAAGTCTGCAAATGATTGTATGGCCGCTGCCACCTGCAGCAGCTTTGCTGTATTCAGTTTTAACGCTTCAAAATGAAGATTATGAATAATGAGTGTTTTATCTTTTCTATCGGCTTTGGCATCCATGCGCGCAACAAAGCTGTCGCCAATAAGTATGGGCAGTGAAAAATACCTATATTTTCTTTTGGGCGCAGGCACAAAGCATTCTACCTGGTAGTCAAAATCAAAAAAATCGCGCAGGCGGTGGCGGAATACATTCAGTATATCAAAGGGTGAGAGAATAAATGCATCGCCGGCAATGCTGACTTTTTTCTTTTTGTACATGGGCAGCATATACAGGGGTCCTTTCAGCCCCTCCACCTGCACTTCGCAAATTTCTCCGCTCTCCAGCAGCTTTTTCAGTTCCTGCTTAATGGTATGTTTTACCAGCCGGCCGTTCCAGGCAATCTCTTTTACGTAAGCAATACCCAATGCCTGCAGCGAGCGCATAATAAGATGCCGGCTGAATTCATCGATGCTGGGTTTGGTCTTGGCAACATCTGCAGGAATGATGTTCCGTGTAAGGTCATACAGTTTATGAAAGTCTTTCTTCCGCGTAGTGAGCAATTGCCCGGTAAAATGCAATCTTTCCAGCGCTACCTTAGAGGGGCGCCAGTCCCACCAGCCCGAACTTTTCTCCACGCGGTCGTTTTCAAAATCTTTTGCGCCCAGCGGACCCTCGCGCCCAATCCGGTCGAGTACCTTATTCATCATATTGCGCTCTGCAGCTGGCAACGATTGGTATTTGGCCAGGAAACTATCATGTACGGGCAGCGAGAAACGGAATTCGCTGATGGGCATAAAGCCCGAGTCGCGTGTCCAGAATTCATAGATCCGGGCATCGGCCTGCAACTCCTGCAGCCATTCCGTTTTATACCCCGGTACACGCGCTGCAATGGCATGGTGATGCGCCCGCTCCACCACGTAGTTGGTGTCTACCTGTATAAAGCCCAGCTGGTCGATAACCTTATAGGCCGCTTCCAGGCCTTTACCAAACTGTCCGTGTTTGGTTAGTCCTGCCGCGTGCAGGATAATAGACCGGGCTTGTGATTTTGTAAGAACAACGGGTTTCATGCAAAAATGCTATTGGTAATGTACAGGCGAAAATACAGGTGTTTGGCATTTGGCGTGCGTAGCTCAATGAATGTTGGGGTAAAACATGAGCCGCCTGCGGGGCTTTGCAATGCATTTATGAGATTTTTGAAATCCTCCTGCTGGTACAAACTACATCACCACACACTAATTTGGCTACTTATAATAAGTTCATACCTGGCCAAAATCAACTTTTTTTAACTCAATTTGGCCACTTATAGTGAGTTATATCTGGCCAAAATCAACTTTTTTTTCTTTAATTTGGCCACTTATAATAAACTATATTCGGCCAAAATCCTATTTTTGAACAATGGAAAAGATAATTGGCAGGGAACATGAAATGGCTATCCTGGCGGATTTGCTGAAATCGAAATCAGCAGAGCTACTCGCCATGTATGGACGAAGAAGGGTAGGAAAAACTTTTCTGATCTATACTTATTTCAGAGATCATATGGCTTTTGAATTAACGGGTATTAAAAACGGCAGCCTGAAAGACCAGTTACAACTTTTCGCTATCGCATTACAAAAAGCAACTAAATCCTCTCTGGCATTGAAACCTCCCACTAACTGGATTGACGCATTTGATGCCCTATCCCAATACCTGGCTACCAAAGATGCTCAAAAAAAATGGGTAGTATTTTTAGACGAACTTCCATGGCTGAGTGGAAGAAAATCCGGCTTCCTACCGGCATTTGAACACTTCTGGAACACATGGGCGAGCCGCCAGCCTAATTTGCTGATAGTGGTTTGCGGGTCAGCGGCATCCTGGATGATTCAAAACATCACACAGGCTACAGGTGGACTTCACAACAGGATTACCCGAAAAATAGTTCTCAAACCTTTTTCACTGTTAGAGGCGGACCTCTATTTAAAAAGTCGGGGTAGCAAACTTGATCACTACCTGGTGCTGCAGATATACATGACTTTCGGAGGTATTCCACATTATCTTAAAGCAGTAGGAAGAGACAACAGTGCAGCCCAGGTAATAGACAAAACCTGCTTTTCAAAAGATGGCTTACTTACCAATGAATTTGACACGTTGTACAGCTCGTTGTTCGACCATGCTGATAACCATATGAAAATTGTGCGGACGCTTGCTGCAAACGGAAAAGGTCTCAGCCGAAAACAGTTGATTGAGTCAAGCGGGCTGCCTTCAGGAGGCAGCATAAGCACGGCGCTGGATGAACTGGAAAAATCAGGCTTTATCAGCCTGACGATCCCATTTGGTAAAACCAGTTATGACGGGATATACCGGTTGATTGATGAGTTCTCCATATTCTACTTGAAATTTATGGACAGGAACAAAGCGGCAACTACCAGGAGTTGGGTTGAAATTGCCAAAAGCCAGACCTATGCGATATGGTGCGGGATGGCCTTTGAATCAGTTTGCCTGAAACATATTGATAAAATAAAAGCTGCGCTCAAAATAAAAACAGGAACAGAGGAATCCGTATGGCGTTACATACCGCCAAAAAGGAGCAAAGAAAAGGGTGCTCAAATAGACTTAATCATCGACCGTACCGACCGGATTATCAATCTCTGCGAGATGAAATTCTATACAACAGAATTCACTATTGATAAATCATACGCAGAAAAACTGACGCAAAAAAAGCAAGTATTTATCGAAAGGGTCAATCCGAATAAAACCTTGTTCATGACAATGATTACAACATTTGGCATAAAAGAAAATGACTATTTTGACAAACACATTCAACAAAGCATAACGATGGATGCACTTTTCAAGTCTTGAAAAGTCTGAACATAATCAGCAATAATAATTATCCACACAGGGAAATAAAAAAGTTGAAAATCGTCTGCAAATATTTATCCCGGGATTTATACATTTGCGCCGTTCTTTGAATGCCTTTTCAACTCGGCCCAGTACAGTAAAGTGTAAAATTACACAACCGATAATGGTTTTGAAGCGGTGCCGTGTACGGCACGCCACCGCAAATAGACGAAAATCCAGGGGGATATAACAGACCTGAATTGTTGGATATGGGTGTACGGATAAGCAATCTTGCTTTTCGTAACCAACAATTCTTCACAATGAAAAAGCATTTAAACGAAGCAAAAGTCAAAAAAATTCAGAAATGGATAATTAATTTTTGCGCAGAGAACCGTTGCAGTTTGTCGAAATCGGAACTACAGTTTTTTTATGAGCTTTGTATCCTGCTTGACCAGATTGGTCAGAAAGATCAAGTAAGGAGTGTGGTTGTTAAAAACCTCCTTTTGATCGGCAGAAACGTGGTAAGCATGTTCATTAGAAATCTGATCGGCAAATAGCGACCCCCTGGTTTTCTATAGATTATGATTAACACAATAAAACACCTTGCATACGCGCTTCGTTGTTCTGAACATGAGATTATATATGTCGCTTCACACAGCAACGAATACTACTACCATCTCCGCAAACCCAAAAAGAAATACGGTGAGGATCAGATAAATCCAGACGGAACTCCAAGGCACCGTGAGCTATACCCCAGTAAAAAATCTTTAAAGAAAATACAGGAACGAATTGCGGTTCAGTTACAGAAGATTCCCCTGGCGGATTATCAATATGGCTCAGAAAAGGGCAAAAGTAATATTGATAATGCATTAACGCATATCTATGGAAAATACTTTTTAAATATCGATCTCAGGAATTTTTTTTCCGGGATAACACATCACCAGGTGTTTCATATGTTAAGGGGCTATAAATTTTCTCCGACCGTGGCAAGACTATTAACCCAATTAACAACCTACCACGGTTCTCTTTCACAAGGCGCTCCCAGTTCGCCCATCATTGCCAACCTTGTTTTTATGCAAACCGGCGACAGACTTAATACTATAGCAACGGAACACAACCTCACCTTTACTACCTATCTGGACGATCTGATATTTTCTTCAAAATTTGACTTTAAAGGCTTACTGCCATCGATACTGACAACGGTAAAATCCGGGAGATTTCACCTTAATCACAGAAAAATAAGTTACCGCATTTATAAACCGGAAGTCACAGGCATATTTATTCAAAATGAAAGAATGTTTGTAAACGACATACTGAAAAAGAATGCTTCGAAAAAAAATCTTACCAAAAGGTATATTGATAGAATAGAAACTGCAAACCGGGCTTTAGATAGCTTGTATAACAAATCATTAGCTAAAAAACCGTGGTAAATCGGGCGTACAATAAAATAATAGATTATACAATTATTCGGTAGCTTATCCGAATTGTATGATTTCATCTTCCCGACGTTTTACCGGCATTTTAGAATTTGCTTCCGATCGTTGTTTAAAGAATACAGAGGCCTGAATTTAGCTCTCCGGATGCGCAATGCACCTGGATATATCGTTCCATCCTATAAGTCAACCCACCAACCGCGCAAAAATTCATTTTTTCTCTAAAACCTTTAATATCTTTAAGACAGTTAACCAGCTTTCTACTGTAACCTCCTTCAATGCAATTCTATGCCATCTTATTCCCTGAACATTAACAACAAAATTTACACGGCCGAAGCAGATGCAGGCACGCCCCTGCTCTGGGTGCTGCGCGATGTGCTTGATTTAACCGGTACCAAATATGGCTGCGGCGTATCCAGCTGCGGGGCATGCACCGTGCTGAAAGATGGTAAAGCCATCCGCAGTTGCCAGGAACCCGTACAAACTGTGGGCACCGCAAAGATTACTACCATTGAAGGATTAAGCGAAGACGGTGCCTCCCACCCTATTCAGAAAGCATGGGCCAAAGCAGGCGTGCCGCAATGCGGTTATTGCCAGCCCGGACAAATGATGAACCTGGCAGGTTTGCTGAACCAGTTTCCGAAACCCACCGAAGAACAGATCAACAGTATGATGGCCGGTAACCTCTGCAGGTGCGGCACTTACCACCGCATCAAACAGGCCATCAAAGAAGTGATAGAAAGCACCTGATACCTGCTGCCGCAATCATCACATCAAAAACTGCCATCTCAGTTCCTCCGTTAAGTACAACTAATTTTATATGAGCACCAATATCAATCGCCGCCATTTTATAAAAATTGGATCCGCCGCAGGCGGTGGCTTACTGCTGGCCGTCTTGCTGCCGGAAGCAGGTTGCATTATGAATTCCGCAGCGCCCGACTGTAACCCCTTGCAGCCATCTGCCTACCTGAAGATAGAATCCAACGGTAATATCATCATCAGTTTTGCCCGGCAGGAAATGGGACAGGGTGTTAACACCTCGCTGCCCATGATAGTGGCAGAAGAACTGGATGCAGACTGGAGCAAAGT
>JANPGT010000237.1:0-1779 GCA_031424135.1 Chitinophagaceae bacterium | reverse complement strand
CATACTATCAGGCATTGTGCTTTGGATTGTGATTTGCTTTAAAGGTGAAAGGTAGCAGGTTTAAGGTATAAGACATCGGACTTAATAGTACGAATTTTCAGCCGTAAACCTTACACCTAACACCATAAACCTTTTGTTAATATGAATTTAAAAGGTTTTTGGTGTAAGGCTTAAAGCGAATGGTTTTAACATATTGGTGTTTGGACGTGTGCCCTATACCTTTTACCTTTCGACTTATGCCGTATACCTCCACCCTTCCGCAAATCATAATCCAAAGCAAAATGCCTGATAGTATGTCATACAAATTCAAATCAAACTGTCTCAAATTCAGTTATTTACTTGCTTTCCTGCTGTTATTGCAGCCTTTGACCGCGCAATACAATTTTACAGCGGTGGACGAGCTGCTTGCCAAAAATCAAAAACTGCTGGGCGGCGATGTGATTGCCATGATCTATAAAGACGGAAAGTTGATTTATAATAAACAGCTGAACAAGGAGTTTACAGGAAAAACCCAGGTACCCATCGCCAGCTGCAGCAAATGGTTAACCGCCGCACTGGTAATGCAGTTTGTAGAAGAAGGAAAAATATCCCTGGATGATCCCATTGCAAAATACCTTCCCATCTTTACGTCTTACAGCAAGAAATACATCACTATCCGCCATTGTCTTTCGCATACTACGGGCATACATGCAGATGAGCCGGGTTTAAAAGCCATTCTCTCCAGCAGAAAGTACAACTCGCTGGAAGAAGAAGCCAACGGCATGGCCAAGCGTGAAATTGAACGCAACCCCGGGGAAATGTTTTTCTACAGCAATGTAGGTATCAATATAGTGGGCAGGGTGCTGGAAGTAGTGAGTAAAAAAACATTCGACCGCCTGATAGTGGACAAACTGCTGCGCCCTTTAAAAATGCGCCAGACCACTTTTTATATTGATTACGACCAGGCTTTTAATCCTTCCGGTGGCGCACTTTCTACCGCCAACGACTATATCAATTTCTTAAGCATGATTTTAAACAAAGGCATGTTTGAAGGCAAACGCATTCTTAGTGAACAATCCATTGCAGAAATGCAAAAGGTGCAAACCGGCACTGCAGTTATAAAATACGAACCCGCCATTGCAAAAGGGTATGGTTATGGACTGGGTGAATGGATACTGGACAAAAATACCGGCGGCGCAGGCACCGTGGTAAGCAGCCCGGGCATATATGGCAGCTACCCGCTGGTAGACTACTGCCGTGGCTATGCCAGTCTGATTTTTGCAAAAACATTGCTTACAGAACAGAAGAAAGAGGTGTATGATGCACTGAAGGAGGCGATTGACCAGCAATTGGGCAGCAACTGTAGGTGAGTGGCGTGAGGACTGAGTGGTCAGACGTGAGTAAGCGCGTAAAAGCCGGTCATTCTTTATCTGGCCAGAAATCATATTTTACAGGGTCGGGTCACTGGTATTGGGCACCTGCCCCGCACTGGATACAGGGTCGCATTTTTTTTGAGCTTTTTTGTCTTTGTGCAGCCACCCGACTAATTAAAAACAAAAACTTTTGACCCGCAAATGCCCGACGCCCCGTTCATCCTTTTATCAATGGGCGCCGACCTATTCTACGCCCTCCGTTTGTCGAATTATTCAACCCCGCTGGGGTTGTAAAAACGATTGCCATCAATTCCCGGGGGCGATGCCCCGGGCTATTCATATGACGCCCCGCTGGGGCTTTGAGAATCCAACAATAAACAGACTCCCACACAATTTCATAACTTGCAGGTCCAAAATTACTCACGAC
>JANPGT010000236.1:0-9099 GCA_031424135.1 Chitinophagaceae bacterium | reverse complement strand
ACCGCAGTGGTTTTAATGAACCAGGCGTCCAGCGGGTAATACAAAACAGGTTTATCAGTACGCCAGCAATGCGGGTAATTGTGTTCGTATTTTTCTATTTTAAAGGCACGGCCTTCCAGCTTCAGTTTTACACTGATGTCTACGTTTACATCAACGTAGTTTTTCTCGTCTTTGTAATTTTTTACATAGCGGTTGCTGAACTCGCCCAGGCCGTCTACAAACTTGCCCTGCTTATCTACCAGGGTGAGTATACCTATATTATATTTCTTGCCTACCTTATAGTCATCTGCGCCAAAGGCGGGAGCGGTGTGCACAATACCGGTTCCATCCTCGGTAGTTACAAAACTATCTACCATTACACGGAAGGGTTTTGCGCCTGGCGTGATTTCCTGGATCTTCTCCAGCGAACTGGCCTCGTAAGGAAGCAATTGTTCGTATTCGCAGCCTTCCAGTTGTTTGCCTTTGAACTCAGTAAGTATTTTCCAGGGGATTATTTTATCGCCTTCTTTGAAAGCAGCAAAATCTGCCACCAATCCTTCTTCTTTAAAATACTTTGGCAGCAATGCTTTTGCCAGTACTGTATTAATGGGTTGATGCGTGTACGGGTTAAATGTATTTACCAGCACATAGTCGATATTGCCGCCTACCGTCAGCCCCAGGTTGCTGGGTAGTGTCCATGGGGTGGTGGTCCAGGCCATGAAGAACAGTTCGTGAATGGTGAGTGGTAAGTCGTGAGTCGTTTGCAGCGCATCAAACAAAAACTTACTCTTCTCATTTTTTACCGCCTTAAACATCGCCACTGCACTGGTATCCTTCACCATTTTATAGGTACCCGGCTGGTTAAGTTCATGAGAGCTTAAACCAGTGCCTGCAGCGGGTGAATAGGGCTGGATGCTAACGCTTTCGTACAGGAAGCCCTTCTTGTACAACTCGCTCAGTATCCACCACAGGGTTTCTATATAATCGTTCTTAAAAGTAACATAGGGATTCTCCAGATCTACCCAGTAGCCCATTTTTTTGGTGATATCATCCCACTTGTCTTTATAGCGCAGCACCGCCTCGCGGCATTTGCGATTGTATTCCTCAACAGATATCTTTTTCCCGATGTCTTCCTTGGTAATGCCCAGCTCTTTTTCTACGCCCAGTTCTATAGGCAGTCCGTGCGTGTCCCACCCGCCTTTGCGTTTTACCTGGAAGCCTTTCATGGTTTTATACCGGCAAACCAGGTCTTTCAGTGTACGGGAAATAACGTGGTGAATACCGGGCATACCGTTGGCACTGGGGGGTCCCTCATAAAACACAAAAGGCTGGGCGCCTTCTCTCAATGCAATACTTTTTTCAAAAGCCTGGCCTTGCTCCCATGCAGCAAGGACTTCTTGCTCAATAGAAGGTAAGTGTAAACCCTTAAATTCTTTGTACTTAGATGCCATATATATACAGTCTGAAGGTCAAGTAAACGGGCAGAATACCGGATTTTTTAATGGTGTGCAAAGGTACGATAAATCTGAAGTGAAAAAAGACCGCAGGAACGGACATTTCAATATTTATTGCCGGCCTGTGTCCAGCGTCCATCCACTGCAGCGGTATCTGCAGCACCGTTTTTTCCGGTTTACTATTTTGTTAAATCAATTGTTAAAAAAGCGATTCGGCTCCTGACTGCGCATTCTCACTTATCCACATTTATTCTTTTTGGCATAGTTTCTGAAACTGTTGCAGCAATTATCGGAGCATCTATTTTAGGAAAATAAAGTGTTGATAATACGATAATTAGCCTCGTAAAATAACTAGTACAAATTACCTCTTATAAAAATATAAACGTTATTATAAATTTTTCTACGGTTTAGGGTTTAGGGGTTAAAAGGGGGGTATTCCTACTCCCCTTCCTTTATAAATTATTTTTCAAATCCTGCTGTACAACCCGTTTTTAATTTCCGATTACCTTCCTGAAAAACCGCTTCCAGTTTTAAACCATCCAATGCTAAAGATAAACCTGGTTCAGACAGGCGCTGAAACCTTTTACAAGCCTTTCATTTTTGATGAAGGGCTTTTCTTTTTTTCGCCGCGAAGAAAAGCCACGAGCGTTGAGCTGCCAGCCGTGAGCCAGAAAACCTTAACCAGCTAGTAAGTAAGAAATAAGTTAAGTATGTAAAACAATACTGTGGCAGCTGCAAATAATCTTTAACAGGCTCGTAGCTCACAGCTCAGCGCTTTCCTAAGCTCCTCTTCTCCCGCAACATCTTATAAATCTTTATCGCGCTCATCAGCAATATGATGAACAGCACAAAACCAACCACTGCCCATACAAAACTAAGGGATTGTTTTACCGTGGCCAGCATCACCACTGCCACCAGGAAAATAGTAGCTATTTCGTTCCAGATTCTTAATTGCTGAGAAGAATATTTAAACAGGCCCTTTACCTGCTGCCGGGTAATGATGTGCAATGAAAAATGGTACAGGTATAAGCCTACTACAAAAGCCAGTTTAATCATCAGCCAGGCCGGCGATGCGCCCATTTTGTACCAGGTGGCGCCCCCAAAAATAAGCGTAAGAATAGCGGATGGCCAGGTAATGCCATACCATAGCCGCTTAATCATAATAGTAAACTGCTCCTGCAAAGCCTGCCGGGCAGGTTCGGGCTTTTCCAGCGCCTCTGTGTTGTAAATAAATAGCCGGGGCATATAAAACAGGCCCGCAAACCAGGTTACGATGAAAATAATATGCAGGGCTTTGATGTAGAGATACATATTGGTTGATCTGTTGATGGGTTACTTGGCAGGCCAGCAGCTATTACTAGAATTATGAAAACGAATTACACGAAAATCTTCCTGTTTAATTTGTGCAGTTCGCCTGTAATTGGCGCTGTACATCCGGGCTATAGACAGCTATTACCAGAAAACCTTCCTGCTCAATGCGTGTAATTCGATATAATTAATGTTATGAATTCGTCATAACAGTGCTTCCCTCCTCTATTCCCTTCAACCACCCTGCTATGGCTTTTACCCAAACCGGGTGGGTATTCAGGCAGGGAATCATGGTAAAACTTTCGCCGCCTGCTTTCAGGAATTCTTCGCGCCCGCGCTCGTCTATCTCTTCCAGGGTTTCCAGGCAGTCGCTGATAAATGCCGGGCAAATTACCAGCAACTTCTTAATACCTTCTTTGGGCATTTCTTCCAGCCGGATATCTGTAAATGGCTGCAGCCAGCCCTTGCCCAGTCTTGATTGAAACGAAATACTATGCTTACCCGCCGGAATCTCCAGCATCTCTGCAATCTTACGGGTAGTAGTAAACGCCTGGTGGCGGTAGCAATGGGCATGTGCGGGTGAAGCAGTATTGCAGCAATCATTTACTTTTAAACAATGAATACCGGTAGTATCGCTTTTACGGATATGCCGCTCCGGTATACCATGATAGCTGAACAGGATATGATCGTAGTTCTGCTGCAGGTATGGTCTTATATTGGTCACCATCGCTTCCAGGTAAGCCGGGTCATCAAAAAACGGTTTGATGGTGCTGATCTTAAAAGAATAGTTTTTCTTTTTATAAGTTTCCATGGCATATTCCACCGCCGTTTCATAGCTGCTCATGGCATAATGCGGGTAAAGCGGCACCAGTATTACTTCTTCCAGGGCCGGTTCCTTCTGCAGCAATTCTTCAAAAGCTGCCGCGGGCGAAGGATTGCCATAGCGCATACCAATCACTACTTTTTCCGTGACCTCCTTTTGCAAAGCCTGTTGCAGTTGCCTGGTAAGCACCACCAGCGGAGACCCTTCTTTGGTCCAAACCGTCTTATATGCTTCCGCAGATTTGGGGGCCCTGAACGGCACAATCAGTCCTTTTACCAGCAGGGTACGCGCCAGCCAGGGATAATCAATCACCCTTTCATCCATTAAAAATTCTTTCAGGTAACGCGACACATCCTTCACTTCAGTAGAATCGGGCGAACCGAGATTCATCAGCATCACCCCTCTTTTAACTGCCTGGCTCATAATGTATAAATATTTTGCAAATGTAACCACTCTGCCAAAGGAAAGTTCAACCGCCCCTTTTGAAGCACCTGATTTTTGTTAGGTGGGCTTATAATACAACTCATCCTAAAAAATGACAGTCTGGTGACACGGATATTCGTTTATTGGGAAACCCATTATTAATTTCGCCGTACTGATTTACAGAAACTGTTTACATGAAAGAAAGTAACCATTGCGATGTTTTGAATTTCTGCGTCGCAGGCATTAATTACAAAAAAACGGACGCTGCCCTTCGTGGCCAGTTTGCCATCGGGCCCGAACAATACAACGCGGTACTGGATACAGCCGCCAGCTATGGTCTTCATGAACTGTTTATACTTTCTACCTGCAACCGTACCGAAATTTATGGTTTAACCGATGATGTACAGCAGCTGATAGCCCTGCTCTGCACGGAGACCACCGGAGATGCTGATACTTTTAATGAAATAGCCTACATAAAATCCGGCGCAGAAGGTATTGAACACCTTTTTAATGTAGCCGCAGGGCTGGATTCACAAATCCTGGGCGATTATGAAATCATCGGCCAGCTGAAACAATCAGTAAAAATTGCCCGCTCAAAAGGCTTTATAGGCGCCACCCTGGAAAGAATGGTGAATGCCGTACTGCAGTCTTCCAAAGCCATTAAAAACCAGACAGCCCTCAGCGGTGGCACTGTTTCTGTTTCCTTTGCCGCCGTACAATACATCAAAGAAAACATCACCCACATCGCAAGTAAAAAAATACTCCTGCTGGGCACCGGCAAAATTGGCCGCAATACCTGCAAAAACCTGGTAGATTACCTGGGTACTACCAATATCACCCTTATTAACCGTTCTCCAGAAAAAGCGGCTTCCCTTGCCTGCGAACTGGGCCTGCAGCACGCACCCGCCTCGGCGCTGGATGAAGAAGTGGCACAGTCAGACATCATCCTGGTAGCCACCAATGCCGCTGAACCCATTATACTGGCATCGCAACTGAAAGGATGGGGCAACAAACTTATTATTGATTTATCTATTCCCTATAACGTTGAAACAGCCGCGCAGCAGCTGGAAAACGTAACACTGGTAAATGTAGACGGGCTGTCTAAACTGAAAGACGAAACCCTGCAGAAAAGAAAAGCAGAAGTGCCAAAGGCAAAAGCCATCATTGCCGCGCATACGACCGAGTTTTCAGCATGGCATGCCATGAGAAAGCATACCCCCATTTTAAAAGCGGTAAAAGACAAATTACAACAGCTGCATTGCTACCAGGTAAATACAGGGGTGGCTACCAACGCCAGCTTTATTAACTTTGCCGCCGACAAACCTGAAGACAGGATTCAGAAAATCATTACTACTATGGCGGTAAAGATGCGCCACCAGAACCAACGTGGCTGCCAGTACATTGAAGCCATCAATGATTTTATGGCTACTGGCACAAACTAATCTTTTTAATGAAAAACATTATCCGGATCGGCACAAGGGAAAGCCAGTTGGCCGTATGGCAGGCTACTACCGTACAGCAATTGCTGCGCGATAATGGCTGCGAAAGCGAACTGGTATATATCAAAAGCGAAGGCGATATTGATCTTAAAACCCCCTTGTACGAAATAGGCGTGCAGGGTGTATTCACCCGCAGCCTGGATATAGCACTCCTCAATAACAAAATAGATATTGCTGTACATTCCATGAAAGACGTTCCTGTACAACTGCCCATGGGCATTGTGCAGGCTGCCGTGCTGGAAAGAGCTTCTTATAAAGATTTGTTTGTGTACAAAGAAGACGCGTCTTTTTTAAACGATACGGCTTCCAACGCAGTAATTGCCACCAGCAGCGTACGCAGAAGAGCACAGTGGCTGCACCGCTACCCGCAGCATACCATTGAAAACCTGCGCGGCAATGTAAACACCCGCCTGCAAAAAGTAAAAGACAACAACTGGCAGGGCGCCATTTTTGCTGCTGCCGGACTGGAAAGAATACATTTACGGCCTTCCAACTGTATAGAACTGGATTGGATGCTGCCCGCACCCGCACAGGGCGCCATTATGGTAGTGGGCCGGGAAAATGATTACTACAGCCTGGATGCCTGCGCGCATTTTAACCATGCGCCCACCGCCCTCTGCGTAAAGATTGAAAGGGATTTTTTGAAGGCATTGCTGGGTGGCTGCTCCACACCTATCAGTGCATTGGCTGAACTAAACAATGATACCATTATTTTTAAAGGGAATATTGTTTCGCCCGACGGGTTTAAAAAAGCGGAAACCACGGCCAGCGCTTTACTGCATGAAGCTGCGGGCATAGGTGCAACAGCTGCCGCTGAGATATTGCAAAAAGGCGGACAGGCCATTACAGACAGCATACGCAACGTAGATGCCGCAAAATAAAGTCACTATATTATCAACACGGCCACTGGCCGCATCACTGATACAGGATGCAGCGGCGCAGGGTATTGCCATAGACGTGCAATCTTTTATAGAGACAGAGGCCATCCAGTCTGTAGAAGTACAGCAGGAAATTGAACAGGCCCTGCTGCAATCCACCGCCGTGGTGTTTACCAGCATGAATGCGGTAGAAGCCGTAGCAGCATACATTGACGAAGAAAGACCCGACTGGACTATTTACTGCATGGGACAAACCACGCAGGAACTGGTAAAAAAATATTTTGGAGAAGAAAGCATTGCCGGTACCGGCGACAACGCCACCGATTTGGCCGAACTGGTAGCTGAAGAAGCCTACTCAGACGAAGTCATTTTTTTTTGTGGCGATCAGCGCCGCGATGAACTGCCTGATATACTGCGGAATAATGATATGGAAGTAACAGAAATCACCGTATATCATACCATTGCTACCCCGCATACCATCACTAAAAATTACAACGGCATACTTTTTTTTAGTCCCAGTGCAGTAGACAGCTTTTTTGCTGTAAACAAAGTAACAAAGCCCAGCATGCTGTTTGCCATTGGCAATACCACGGCAGCTGCTATTAAAAAACATACTGACGCAGGTATCATTACTGCAGAAAAACCCGGCAAAGAAAGCCTTGTAGAAAAAGCCATTAATTACTTCCTGAACGGAGAACGATAAATAAATTAGAAATTCCTGCCCCTTTCTTTTGGAAAGGGGTTGGGGTAAGGTTAAACATTATGAGTGCAATAAAAAACGATCTTATTATCAGGACCCTGCTTGGCCAACCTACAGAAAGAACACCGGTATGGATGATGCGCCAGGCCGGCCGTTACCTGCCGGAATACATGGTGCTGCGCGAAAAATACGGCTTTTTTGAACGCTGCCAGACGCCTGAACTGGCTTGCCAGATAACCCTGCAGCCGGTAGACATTGTGGGCGTAGATGCAGCTATCCTTTTTTCGGATATACTGGTGGTACCACAGGCCATGGGACTGGAAGTGCAACTGATAGAAAGCAAGGGTCCGGTATTACCCGACCCCATTAAAACTTCTGCCGATTTACAACGCGTACGTGTACCCGATGTAAATGAAACATTGCAATATGTTTTTGACGCCATCAAACTGATTAAGCAGGAACTTAACAACCGCGTACCCCTGATTGGTTTTGCAGGTGCGCCGTGGACATTGCTCTGCTATATGGTACAGGGCAAGGGTTCCAAAACTTTTGACGAAGCCAAGGCCTTTTGCTATACCCAACCCGAACTGGCCCACCGGCTGCTGCAAATGATTACCGATACTACCATTGCTTATTTAAAAGGACAGGTAAAAGCAGGCGCCGATGTGGTGCAGGTATTCGACAGCTGGGGTGGCTTACTGAGCCCGGGTGATTTTGAAAATCTTTCGCTGCAATACATCCGGCAGATAGTAGCAGCACTGAAAGACGAAGTGCCTGTAATTATTTTTGCAAAGGGTGCCTGGCACTCGCTGCAAAATATGACGGCTACTGGTGCGCATGGACTGGGTATCGACTGGTGCATTGCACCACAACTGGCCAGGCAGTTTGCAGGCAAGGATATAACACTGCAGGGCAATTTTGACCCCGCTAAATTGCTATCACCCATACCCATTATAAAAAAAGAAGTGAATAGCATGCTGGATGCCTTTGGACATGGCCGCTATATTGCCAACCTGGGGCATGGCATTTTACCGAACGTACCGGTGGATCACGCAAAAGCATTTGTAGATACGGTGAAGGAGTGGAAGAAGCCATAGCGGCATCGCTTCGCGATGAAGAAATGGAACGCAGATGGCGCAGATTTTTAAGATTTGTTATGAAGCGAAGCAGGAGTCATAGACCTTCCTGCAAATGAGTTCTTGCCGGTATCCGTCTTCATCCGTCAAATCCGTGTCATCCGTGTTTATCCGTTGAATCCTTTTTATCTGCGTTCCATTATTTTGCATCGAAGATGCTTATGACTCAAAAAAATATTTATCCAACATTGAAATTATGGAGACCGCATCCACCCATATAGCAAATACCACTGCATTCAGGAACCGCTGGGTAGACTATATTCATCAGCTGCAGGATGCCATCTGCGCAGGGCTGGAAGGCGTAGATGGCAAAGCCCGCTTTATTGAAGACAAGTGGGAAAGAGAAGGCGATGGTGGTGGTGGCAAAACAAGGGTTATCAGCAATGGCAATGTTTTTGAAAAAGGCGGCGTCAATACCTCCGTGGTATATGGCGAAGTAACTGCCCATATGAAGCAGCAGTTGCCGGTAGCAGATGCGGCTGCATGGTTTGCTGCGGGTTTGTCTTTAGTGATTCATCCTTTCAACCCATATGTACCAACGGTACATGCCAACTGGCGCTATTTTGAATTGTACGATGCCAATAACAATGTTTGCGATAGCTGGTTTGGTGGCGGCACTGATCTCACGCCTTATTATCTTTTTGAAGAAGATGCCCGGCATTTTCACCAGGTGATAAAAAATGTTATGGATCCATTTGGAGAAGACCTGTATCCCAAACATAAAAAGCGTTGCGATGAATATTTTGTGAACAGTCACCGCAACAACGAAACACGCGGCATCGGCGGTGTTTTTTATGACCACCAGCGACCCGCAGATGAAGCTGACACAGAAAGATTATTTGCGTTCCAGCAAGCCAATGGCAATGCATTTCTCAACGGCTACTTACCTATTGTTGAAA
>JANPGT010000235.1:0-4944 GCA_031424135.1 Chitinophagaceae bacterium | reverse complement strand
AAAAACATATTTAATATTGGCCCTGCCAATTTCTTTAAACTCCTGTAATAATTCCTGGGTGCTGTTTCTTAATTTTTTGAAGTCTTTGGGTAAATCGCCTTCCAGGAAAACGCTGATGGTTACGGGCCCCTTCATTTCCTTCAGCATTTTTTTGGTAGGGGCAGAAAGCGTGTACCTTTTCTCTGCTGTAAGGTCTGCCCTCACATTAAAGAACGAGGCTGCATAATTCACCATTACCAGTAAAGCAAGCAGGACAATCCACCAGTATTTTGTAGCCAGCAATTTTTTCATTCAGGGCCTGCGTTTAATGAGGTTGCGTTGTGTAAACAACAAAAAGAAAGCAATGATGCTGATAAAATAGACAATGTCTCTTGTGTCTATTACCCCGCGGCTGATGCTGCGGTAATGAAAATCAATCCCCAGCATTTCTATATAGTAGTCTGCGCCGGAGGCCAGGGCCGCTATACGGCTAATGGCATTAAAACCGGTGTACAGTATAAAGCAGGCAAAAGCGCTTACAATAAAAGCTATTACGGCGTTGCTGGTAAAACTGCTGCAGCAAACACCGATAGCAGTAAAAACAGCCGCCAGGAAAAACAGGCCGATATAAGAACCCGCCACACCGCCCACGTCTATCCCGGCATTGCCTGCGCTCAACGCCTGCATGCTGAAGGCGTATAAAAGTGTAGGCAAAAGCGCCAGCACTACAATCAGCAGGCAACCAAGGTATTTGCCGCCGGTGAGCTGCGCATAGCTTAAAGGCTTTGTTTGAAGGATTTCGTAGGTACCTCCTTTAAATTCATCTGCCAGGCTGCGCATGGTGATAGCGGGCACCAGGAAAGTAAGTATCCAGGGCGCCAGTTCAAAAAATTTGTCCAGTGTAGCATAGCCAAAATCCAGCATATTGCTGTCGGGGAAAACAAAAAGGAACAATCCATTCAGCAACAGGAACACTGCCAGGGCTATTATACCCGTAAGGCTGCTGAAAAATTGCCGGAATTCTTTTTTACATACAGGCCACATGCGTCAAAAATAATGTATTCAAAGCAAACGAATTGCTGATTTTGAGATTGCGGGATGTTGTGATTTACCTTACGGATAACATCAAAAGAATCGCAATAATCAGCGCCCGCGTCCTGTTGTTTGGCATTACTTACACCTGTAACAGATGCAGCAATTATGAATAAAAGCAATCCCAAAATATACAAGTCCCGAAATCAGCAATTTCTTTGTAAATTCGGGGACAATCCAACATTAATAACCTAACTGCATGGCTTTAAAGATAATAGATCATGGTTCCAGAGAGTACCAGCAAATGGTTCAGATGCGTATGGACATACTGCGTAAGCCGCTTGGATTAAGCTTTACCCCGGAAGAACTGGCAGATGAAAAAGACGAAACCCTGATTGGCGCTTTTGAGGACGAACGTATGCTGGGTTGCTGTATGCTGATTAAACAGGGCGACAAGACCGTGCGGTTGCGCCAGATGGCGGTGCTGAACAATGTGCAGGGAAAGGGCATTGGCCGGGCCCTGATGAATTTTGCCGAAAACATTGCCCGCGATATGGGCTACAGAAAACTACTCATGCACGCCCGTAAAACCGCCGCAGGTTTTTATGAAAAACAGGGCTACCGCATTACCGGGGAAGAATTCCTGGAAGTGACTATACCGCATTATGTGATGGAAAAAGACCTGTAAGTGTATAGTTCTTAGTTCCTGGTTTCCGGTTAATGTTATCCGGTTAAATTCTTTTTATTGATCGCCTCATGCCGGCGGGCATCGTACCGCCGACGCTGCTGATTTTTCCTCTGAGGCTATAACTCAGCACCAACAAGCATTTCAGCCATTGCCATTATCAACAGTAGAATAAAGCTAACGGAAAAATAGGCAGCTTACGGCGGTACTGGTATCAACTTGATAAAATGCAAGCCCCCATTTTTCAGTGTCGCTGAAACCATTTACTATGTGGGATTGCAGCTTTAGAGCCAACTTTTCCCCGGACACCAATGGTTTACAGTTCTTGGTTCTTTTACCCGGCCAGCATAGCCGCGATAAAGAACTATGAACTATGAACTAAGAACTTCTGAACTCAGAACTGTTTTATGCATGCGCTGCAGAAAGCTTAGCATCGCCTCCATGCTTTTTACATCCGTTACCACCAGCAGGAATAATTTGCCTACCTGTTTTAATTTGGCTTTATTGGTATGCTTTTGCAGAAAATCAAGCGTGTTTTTAAAAATATCCGACTCAAAATAAGGCGAATCGGGCCGGTTGATGAAAAAGCAACGCAGGGTATCATCCTTCAGGCTCATTTTTTCAAAGCCCAGCGCTACTGCCAGCTTACGGCAACGTACAGTGGTAAAAAGGTCTTCCACCTGGGCCGGTATGGGGCCAAACCTGTCCAGCATTTCCTTGTGAAAATCCTGTAATTCGTCTTCTGTATCGCAGTTGTCCAGCCGGGTATACAAAGACAGTCTTTCTGTAATACTTTCTACATAACTATCAGGTATCAATATTTCCAGGTCAGTATCAATGGTACAATCCTGTACAAAATCTTCCTGTTGCTGAATCTCTTCTTTAAATACTTCGCGGAAAGATGTGCGCTTCAGTTCGCGGATGGCTTCGTCCAGTATTTTCTGGTACATTTCAAACCCAATCTCGGCCATAAACCCGCTTTGTTCCCCACCCAGCATATTGCCTGCCCCGCGGATGTCCAAATCGCGCATGGCAATCTGGAAGCCACTGCCCAGTTCACTGTGCTGCTCCAGGGTCTGCAACCGTTTTCTTGAATCTGAGGGCAGGGTACTTACAGGTGGCGCCAGCAGGTAACAGAACGCTTTCTTGTTGCTGCGCCCCACCCTACCCCTCAACTGGTGCAAATCGCTCAGTCCAAACTGGTGGGCGTTATTGATGATAATGGTGTTTACATTGGGAATGTCTACGCCGCTCTCAACAATATTGGTACAGATCAGCACATCGTATTTCTGGTTAATAAAATCCAGTATCCGTTCTTCCAGCTCGTGCCCTTCCAGCTGGCCATGGGCAAAACCGATACTCAAATCAGGGCAAAGTCCCTGTATAAGACCCGCCATTTCTGCCAGCCCATGTACACGGTTATGAATAAAGAATACCTGGCCGCCCCTTTCTGTTTCATAGTAGATAGCATCACGGATAAAGTCTTCATTAAAGACCGCCACTTCTGTCTGAATAGGTTGCCGGTTGGGCGGCGGCGTGTTAATGATGCTGAGATCCCTGGCGCCCATAAGGCTGAATTGCAGGGTCCTGGGTATAGGTGTAGCCGTTAGCGTAAGGCAGTCTACATTGGTGCGCAGTGTTTTTATTTTTTCTTTTGCGGCCACCCCAAATTTCTGCTCCTCATCAATCACCATCAGTCCAAGATCTTTAAATTTCACTTCTTTACCCAGCAGGGCATGCGTACCTATGATGATATCTATTTTACCTTCTTCCAGTTTTTTCAGCGTATCTTTTTTCTCCTTAGACGATTTGAAACGGTTGATATAATCTACAGTTACGGGGAAATCCTTTAACCGGTCGCTGAAGGTTTTATAATGCTGAAAAGCAAGAATGGTAGTGGGTACCAGCACCACCGCCTGTTTGCCATCGCAACAGGTTTTGAAAGCTGCGCGAACAGCTATTTCGGTCTTGCCAAAACCCACATCGCCGCATACCAGCCGGTCCATGGGTGCCGGCAATTCCATATCTCTTTTTACATCTGCAGAAGCTTTGCTTTGGTCGGGCGTGTCTTCATATATAAACGAGGCCTCCAGCTCGGTCTGCATATAATTATCCGGCAGGTGGGCAAACCCCACCTGCGCCTTGCGCTGGGCGTATAATTTTATAAGGTCGAAGGCAATTTCCTTGACTTTGGTTTTTGTCTTTTCCTTCAGACGGTTCCATACATCGCTGCCCAGCTTATTCACTTTGGGCACAGCGCCTTCCTTGCCGGTAAACTTGGCTATTTTGTGCAGCGAGTTGATATTGACATACAGGATATCGCTGTCTTTGTAGATGATGCGTACCGCCTCCTGCAGCTTACCATTGGCTTCAATTTTCTGCAATCCGCTGTACACGCCTACGCCATGATCAATATGCGTAACGTAATCACCCGGCTGCAGTTCGCGCAGCGTTCTTAAAGTAAGGGCCTTGTTTTTATTATAGGCCTGCTTTACCCGGTATTTATGATAACGCTGAAAAATCTGGTGATCGGTATAGCAGACCACTTTCAGATCATCATCAATAAAGCCCTGGTGAATGGAAATGGGAACGGGGGTCAGTTGTATTTCTGCCTTTAGATCGGTAAAAATGGTATGCAGGCGTTCCAGCTGTTTAGGATTTTCCGCAAACAGGTAGATATCATATTTTTTAGCTTCCCGGCTTTTCAGGTCTGCAATCAGCATATCAAACTGCCGGTTAAAAGCGGGTTGTTCTTTGGTATGAAATTCAATTTCGTGCAGGGTAGTCAGTGAGGGACTATTGCCAAATTCTATGCGGTGCCGCAGGTTAATCTGTTCTTCAAGCGCCTCTGTTCCAATAAAATCATCGGCTGTTACCAGCCTTTTTTCCAGTTTATCATCTTCATCATCCGCGGCCGTTTTTTTGGTAACCGGTACTGCTTCTTTCTGTAATTCTATAAAGAAATGCAGGTCTTCTTCCTGTACCAGTATTTTCTCTTTAATAACGTCCCAATCCTGCAGCCATACGGTGGTATTTTCCGGCAAAAATTCCAGTAAAGAAACTTTGTCGCCATCCTCAAACTGGGTTTCTACATTGGGGATGATGGTTACCTGCAGCAGTTTTCTTTCGCTCAGCTGTGTTTCGGGGTCAAAAATGCGGATAGAGTCCACATCATTGCCAAACAGTTCTACGCGGTAGGGCTTTTCATTGCCGAAAGAATAGATGTCCAGTATGCCGCCGCGCACGGC